>JANQGB010000176.1 GCA_028277545.1 Phycisphaerae bacterium
GGCCAGTTGCGCGGATATGGCGGCGGCTTGTGGCGCAAGCAGTTTCTGCTCGATCTCGAGCGAGGCGACGCGACCGCCAGAAACGTACAGACAGCCGGGGCTGACCTCCCCGCCAGCACGACCCGATCCCCGGCAGAGGCCCTCAGCGTATCGTAATCTGACCGATGCTGACACTCAGGTCATAGGTGGGCCCGCCCTGGCCTACAGTGCCGCTGGCGCTCGCTCCGAGTTCCGTCTTTGTTACCGTCAGGCCCTTACGCCCGGAGAGGTTGATCCCCCCTACTTCCGATTTGGCCTTGAACACCCCGGGCGAACCGGCAGGCAACTCCAGCACGACATCGCCGGTCCCTGACTTAAGGTGCACATCTTTCGTGGGCGGTACATCCTCGACTTCCAACTCGACCTCGCCCACCGTAACCGAAGCGTCTACCGGCCCGTCGAGCCGTCCGGCCCTTAGCCGTACCTCCCCAGCCATCGTCGTAGCCTTGACTGCACCGATGCTGTCACCGATCACCCGGATTTCGCCGGCCCTGCTCTGCAAGTCGAGATCGGCCGTCACACCCTCCACCTGCACCGTGCCTGCCCCGAGGCTGACCGCCAGTGTCGTGCTGGCCGGAGTGCTTATAATGAAGGAGACGTGCCAATCGGAACTGTCCGGGGCTTCCATGTGGGCATCGGCCACGATCAGCCTGTCACCTGATTGTACCATCCTCACGTGGTCGGCGAAGTCGCCCTTGTTCGTGACGGTCGCGGCTCGCCCTTTTTCCAGTTTGACCTTTGCTTCCACAACAACGGTGTTGGCACTGGTGCCCACCACCTCGACGTTGCCGGCGAACGATGACACCTCGACCACCAGAACCTCCGGGGGAACGGGATGCTCACCGCGCACGGTGGTGAAGTCCACGTGGCTCGACATGGTATCCGCAACGTAGTCTGGACACCCCACCAGCCCGGTAAGAAGCAGGGCCGAAGCCGCTGATAGTCGCATGGCAGGACGCATGGACGGGTCCTCCTCTCTCTTTGAGACGGCGCGCCGCCGGGCTAATGGCGTGCTCGCGACCTGCTTGCTACCCCCGGGCAGTACGCCGTCTCAACCTGGGCGCCGGAACGTCCGATATATAACCTGATGGCTGCTTCCGGACCAGCAAGCGATCAGTCTGCGCCCAGCGCCGCGCCGCCAGTCTACGCCCTGCTGCTGGATGAGCAAAACCTGGCGGTCGAAGATGCCCTGCTGGACGCCCTGCCCCAACTGCAATCGACGGATCAGCAGGCCGCGGTTGACGCGCTCATTGCCCGAGGCCGCGGGCACGGTGTGGGCCGCCTGGTCGGTGACTTCAACAAATACGATCTCACGCTCCAGGCGATCGTGCTGCGCGGTGTTGACGGGCTCTACGCCGGAGCCCGCGGCGCGATTGACGATGAGGATCCCGAAACGAGGTGTGGGGCCGTCGAATTCATACGTCGTAGCGGTGAGTCCAGACTGGCCTACCTTCTGGCTGCCGCGCTCTGCTCGGGGATCAGCGACGCGAAGACACGGGAGATGGCCGCCCAAGCGCTTCAGGCGATGACGGCCGATCATCTTGCCCGCGGGGACAGCCCGGAAGAGGGCGACGACGCGCTCGCCCACCGGCAGGCGGAGGGCAGTTACCTCGCCCGGGCCTTGCTCCGGGCCGTCCAGGGCTGGGAGCTGCATTTTCGTCCCGAGGTGTTGATCGCCGCCATGTGGCTGGCAGAGCGTGTCGGCGTAGAACTGTTGGAACTCGCGGACCAACCCCGGTCCAATCTGGGCCGGGCCATTGCCGAGCAACTGCAGAATCTCAGTGATTCTCGGTTAGCAGGATTTGTGTGGCGGGCGCTCAAGAGTCCGGTGCTGCGCTCTGACGTCGCCCGTCGAATCGCCTCCTGTCATGACGAGGAGTTCATGGTCGGGCTCTCACGCGAGGCCTGGCTGTTGGCAGACCAGCAGATTGACCACGCCTGCCAGCGTATTCGGCGGCTGGCCTGGCTGGAGCAAGGCGTATCACCCACCCTGGCAGACACGACCGCCGGCGGCGGACTGGCGAGCGGGGTGGTGCGGATCGTGGAGGCCTGCGGACTTGCCCCGGCGACGAAGATTGCCATCTACGGGCAACTGCTCGCATCGGGGAGCGAGGCGGTTGTGTGGGCCGTCTTCTGGCGGTTGGCCTGTGATCGCACTGAAGCCGCTACCGGCCTGCTGCGTTCTCTGGTGCGGCAAGGGGAGTTTTCACTGACGGACCTGTCAGCCGCCGCCACGCGCGAACTGAAGAGGCGTGGCGCCGCTACGCCGCCCAGCGCAGGAGTCAACGAAGCGCGGGACGGATCGGTGACCGATGTCACGGGACGATTCGAAGATCTCTGGGAGACGTTCGCCTCCGGCCGGGTCGACGAAACGAGCGCTCCAGCACTGCCCGCGGAGACCTTGATACGAGCAGACCCCCACTTCCTGATACATCTGCGAGCGAAGCTGGCGTCGTCCGAGCCGACCGACCGGGTGAAAGCACTACAGCTCGTCCGGCATCTGAAGATCGCCGCCGAGGTGGATACCCAGGTCTACCGATTGGCCAGCGATCCTGATGAACGGGTTCGAGGCACGGCCGTGGCTACGCTGGCCGGCCTGGATGGGCCGACGACCCGGCGCATAGTTCGCCGAGCGCTCGAGGACCCGGACGCCCGCGTGCAGGCCAACGCCATCGAATTGATGGCCCACCTTGACCTGCCGCAGCGAGCGGAGCAGATCATTGCGAAACTTGATGCCGACCACCATCGCGTCAGGGCGACGGCGGTAGCCTCACTGCTGCAGATGGAGTTCCGGAGGGCCGCGGACGTGCTGTTGGATATGCTGGACGACCAGGCCAGCGCCCACCGGATCGCGGCCTTGTGGGTGGTGGAGAGACTTCAGTTATCCAGCCTCTTCAGCCGTCTGGCGCTCCTGGCCGAGCACGATCCGGATGTTCAGGTTCGTCGTCGCGCCGGACGGATCCTCCGTGCACTGTCAACCGACTACCCGGTGCCTGACGCGGCGCTGGCTGTGGAGAAAGATCTGTGAGCCGGCTCGATTTTCTGGCGCAAACAAGCACCCTGGAGCGCTGGGAGGCGCTGCAGCGTGGCTTCAACCGTAGTGGCGCCGTAGCGGAAGCACTCTTACTGTTATGCGTCGTAGCGGCCATGCTATCGGTCGTCCTGTTTGTATACACCAGGTACAAGCGGCGGCACGCGCTGGATTTCAACGATCCGCGAAAGCTGTACCGCACGATTCTGCAAAAGCTGGACCTATCGGTTCCGCAGCGTGACCTGCTCCGCAGAATGGCGTCTGACCTCGAGTTGGCACACCCGACCTCTCTGCTGTTGGGGCGTTCGGTGTTTGAGAGCTACGCCGGGCGATGGTTGGAGACCGGCCGGCACACTCACCACGCCGACGCCGACCGCGTCGGAGAACTGGCCGACCGGCTGTTCCCGTGAGCTCAGCGTCAGGGCTGCCAGGCGCGGCGCTAAATCTCGTGGAAGATCAGGGCGTCGGTGGTGAGATTCAGCGTTGCCACCGTTCTGGGCCTGGCCCGGTGTAGTGCGCCGGGGTTGACGACCCTGACTCCGCCGATGCGTTCATCGCGCCGGGCGTGTGTGTGGCCGTGGAAGATGTAGTCCACCGACAGGACGTCGGCCGCGTTGCGGAAGGCCGGTTCGTGCCCGTGGAACACCGCGATCCGCCTGTCCGCCCACTCCAGATGCAGTGGTACTTGCCGCGGTTGTGAAATCTCGACGCTCTGTAGATAGGCATTCAGCCCGTTGCCACCGGCATCCATGTTCCCCCAGACGAACGCCACCTCACGCCCAACCAGCTCATCGAACACGGGCGGTCCGCCCACATCGCCGCAGTGGATGATCCGCTCGACCCCCGCGCCATCGAAGATCTGGAGCGCGCGCCGCATGGCCGCGCCGTCGTTGTGGCTGTCCGAGCAGATCCCAATCAGCATGGTGCAGCACTCCAACGCACGTCCGACTCTCGAGCCATGCCGTGTACGGCGACGATTATAGCCTCCCGAAGCGCATTTGGCCCCTATTGGCCGTCGTTACGGCCGATTTGCGTTGTCTGTGGCCAGGCGGTACCATCCCGCGCCTGCGGGGCGCCTCCGGAGCCGCCCGTCGCAATGTTCAAGCATATGGAGAGTAGTTGATGAAACGCGCACGCTTGCCGCTGGTCCTGTTGGCCCTGCTTGCCCTGATTCCCCCGGCCATGTCCGAGGAGGGAGACACGCCCACCAGCACCAACCCCCAGGTCAAGATGGAGACGACGCTCGGAGACATGGTGATCGAACTCGATGTCGAGCGGGCCCCCATCTCCGTGTACAACTTCCTGCAGTACGCCGCTGACGGTTATTACGACGGGACCATCTTTCACCGGGTGATGCCGACTTTCATGATTCAGGGCGGCGGATTCACGCCCGCGCTGGACAAGAAGACCGACGGACTTCGGGCCCCCATCTACAACGAGTGGAAGAACGGTCTCAAGAACGTGCGAGGAACCATCTCGATGGCCCGCACCAACCAGGCACATAGCGCCACGTCGCAGTTCTTCATCAACGTGGTCGACAATGCGGCTCTCGACCGTCCGCGAGGCGGCGGTGCCGCCTATGCCGTGTTCGGCAAGGTGGTCGAAGGCATGGAGACGGTGGACACAATCCGCTACACCGAAACCAAGACCGACTCCAAGTACGGGGGCGGGCAGAACAAGGTTGTTCCGGTAGAGCCGGTGGTGATCAACGCGGTGCAGTTGCTCGGCGACTACGCGCTCGAGGATGCCGCCGCGGCAGCCGAAGTGGCCAAGGAAAGAATGAAAGCCGAAGAAGAGGCGGCCCTGGCCGAGAAGAAGGCCGCTGCGGACGCCCAAAGGGCAAAGGAGAAGCCTCTCGTGGACGAATTGGTCAAGAAACTTGAGAGCGAAGCCGGCGCGAAGTTCACGACTACCGCCTCCGGCCTGATGTATCTGGAGACGGCCACCGGCGAAGGGGAGAACCCGCAGCCAACCGACACCGTCGAGGTTCACTATCGCGGCACGCTCCTGGACGGCACCGAGTTTGACAGTTCCTACAAACGCGGAGAAACCATCAGCTTTCCGCTTAACCGCGTCATCAAGGGCTGGACCGAGGGCGTCGGAATGATGAAGCCCGGCGGCAAGTGTACGCTGATCATCCCGTCGGACCTGGCCTACGGCGAGCGCGGTTCGCCGCCAGTCATCGGCCCTAACTCGACCCTGGTTTTCGAGATCGAGCTGGTGTCCATCAAGTAGCAGCCCGCGGACTCGGTGCGGCGGCCGACGGTCAGCCGTTCGCCGCCGCGCCGCCCCGCGCTATCACCTTTTCGGAGGCGGGGCAGTGACCAGATACATTACGACAGAGCGCGTAGGGACGCCTCTGTGCATCACCATGGCGGCTACGCTGCTTAGCGTAATCGTCGGCTGTGCAACATCAGCTCATTCCTTGAAGAAGCCGCTTTACTTCGGGACCCCTGCCTTTCCAGCAGCCGTAGGCTCAGAGCATGGTGCTGCCTCGAAGCGGCCGGTGCGGCTTGCATCGCTGCGCGAGGAGTTGCGAGACGTTCCTCTGGGCGACCGCATCGTTGTATACAGCGCGGCCTACCGCATCGTAGTCAAGAACGTGGAAGGTGCCCTAGAGGAGGCTGAGCGCGTAGCAGACAAATATAATGGCTACGTTAAGCGAATCGACGGCAGCGAGATCACCATCCGCGTGCAGGTGCACCACTACGAGCAGGCCATCGCGGCGGTGGAGGCCTTGGGCCAGGTGACGCACCGGCAGCAGGAAGCGGCCGACGTCACCGACCAGTACGTGGACTTGGAGGCCCGCCTGAGGAACGCCAAGGCGGTTCGAGCCAGGCTCGAAGCACTGCTGGCCCGTGCTGAGACTGTGTCAGCCGCCCTGGAGGTGGAGAAGGAACTCAAGCGTCTTGGTGAGGAGATAGAGACGCTGGAAGCCAGGCTGGAGCTGCTTAAGCATCGCGTGGCGTTCAGCACCATACGCGTCGATTTCGAACGGGTAGCCCGCAAAGGCCAGATCCCTGCCGGCGCTAAGCAGCTGCCGTTTCCGTGGCTGCGGGAGCTTGACCCGAACAGGCTGTGGGCGCGATAGAAGGGTGGTTAAGGCATGCACAGGCTGGTTCTTCTCTGCTCATGTCTGGCAGTGATCTGTCTGACCGGTTGTGTCACGCTGGATACTCCGCAGGGTTACGTCGCGCTGCGTGATCCGGAGCCGTACGATTACAAGGCCGTCTCCGCGCGGGGTACGGCGATTGCTCTGACGACCCGCCAGAACGAGGACCGATCTGCCGACCTGGACTTCTGGTCGGAGGCCATCGAGTACCAGAAGGTCGATCTGGACGGGATGGAGCTGACATCCCGGGAAGCGATCCGGACAAAGAGTGGTCTCGATGGCGTTTTGTTTGAGTTTGAGAGCGGCGAAGGGCAAGGCAAGATCAAATACCTGGTGGCTGTATTCGTGACGCCGTCAACGATTCACACCGTTGAGGTCGTCGGTGAAGCCGAGCCGGTGGCCACCGACATGGACCAGCTTCGGAAAGCCATTTGCTCCTTACGCTGATTAGCGGCTGCGTACCGTGTCTCGGGCAACAACTCACAGCCCCGCCGGGTGCTGGTGTAGGGCCGGCAATCGGTCCGGCCTTCCCCTTACCCTGGCGACCCGCTGGGCGTATAATATCTATGCTAGCGCGTAGCTGAAGGCAGGAGGCCTCACACTCCAACCGGGCGCTAGATTGGCCAGGGTCGGTAAAGGAGGACCGATGAGACGCATCGCGGTCATCAATCAGAAGGGTGGAGTTGGCAAGACGACCACCACGGCTAACCTCGGCGTGGCGCTGGCGGTGAGTGGGCACCGTGTGCTGTTGATCGACCTCGATCCACAGGCGCACCTCACGCTGAACCTGGGTGTTGACCCGGCCTCCAACGAAAACACCGCCTACGAGGTCTTGACCCAGTCGGTCACCGCAGGCGAAGCCGTGCTCGACGTTCGTGAGAATCTTCAGTTGATCCCCGGGCACAACGATCTGGTGTCAGCGGAAGCGCAGTTGGTCAGCGCCGTTGGCCGCGAGGTCATCCTCCGTGACGCCCTCACGCCGCTCGGCGAGACACACGACTTCGTATTGATCGACTGTCCCCCGGCGCTGGGAAACCTGAGCATTAACGCCCTCGCGGCGGTTGAAGAAGTCTTCATCCCGCTGCAGCCACACTTCCTGGCCCTTCAGGGGCTGGCCGAACTGCTCAAGACAGTCTCGCTGGTCCAGGTGCGGGTCAATCCGGCCCTGCGGGTCAGCGCCGTCGTCATGTGCCTGTACGAGTTGGGTACGCGGCTGGCGGGTGAAGTGACAGAGGACGTGACGCGCTTCCTGGACACCGCCCGCGGCAAGGACGTGCCGTGGAGCCAGGCGCGCGTCCTCGAAACCGTGATCCGCCGCAACATCAAGCTGGCCGAGGCTCCCGGGCAGGGACAGACTATCTTCGAGTACGAGCCGCGGAGCAATGGTGCTCAGGACTACCGCCGGCTGGCGGACGAGGTGCTGAGCATGGGTGCGCCCGCCGAGGCAGATGGTGAGTCGGAGCCCGAAGGATCAGACAAGCGCGAGAAGGCAGCCGTGTCGCCAGTCCGCGAAGCTGGATCCGCGCCTGCCTGCGATCCTATCCAGTTGCCGGATGACGCCGAGAGTCCTGAACCCGAGTCGATCTCCAACATTGCCTGAAGACGATTCGCAACCGACGCACCGGTCCCCTCACCTGACGCGGCTGGTATACGCTGCCTGGCTGGGGTACTGGGCGTTTCTGTTTGTAATCATGCACACGCGGCGTCCGCCGGGCGCCAGGCTGGTCGAGCGGTTCGGCGACAAGGTGATTCATGCCGCCGCGTACTTCGTGCTGGCAGCACTGGGCGGCTGGATAGCCTTGCGTCGTGGCCGTCCGCTGGGCTGGCATTGGGTCCTGTTCTGGGTCGCCGTTTATGCCGCTTACGCCGCTGCGGACGAACTGCTCCAGGACTTGGTCGGTCGCAATTCTGATCTCGGCGACTGGCTCGCGGACGTGATCGGCGCGTCGGCGGGTTTGCTCTTGGCCGCGGGCCTCAGCCGCTTGCGCAAGCCCTCCATCTAGCGCCCGGCGGCCGAGGCAACGAGTCAGCTACTGCCTGTACTTGACAACACTGACATCTCCACGCCGCCAACAGGCTTCAGCTTGCCCGGGTGACGGCCTGTGCTGACACAGAGGTTTCCGGGCCTGCTATACGTTCGGCTGTTGACCGCGATTACCCGGTGGGTGTCGCGTGCGGGCCGTACGGCAGGCAGGAGTAGAAGGTTGACCCGCTCATTGCTTGCGTCCGCCATGATTGCAATCGGTCTGCCTGGCACTACTGTGGCGGGCGAGACGGTGTACATTCATCCTGGCGAGTCGACCCAGACCGCAATCGACGAGGCTCTCGCCGGCGCTGATGCGGTGCAGGCGCCTTGGCTGTTGGACCACTCCACGCCGTAGCGGCAGCGGGACAACAAATCTCTTCGTGTATACTTGTTCGGTGAACCTGCATCCGATACAACTGGCGGCGTAAGACGTGGGTGGCTGGGCTTCAGCATTTTATCGAAACCGGTTAGCGGGTCCGATACTCGTACGGGCGGGAAATGTTGATCCATCTTGCGTTAAATGAGGCGTTATTATGGGACGTATCCACAATTCGTCAGTTCCAAACAGCAGTGGCTCGGAGCCACTCACTCCCGCGGCCTTCTTTGAGTATGCTCGGAAGGTCGAGGCCGAGATGGTGGACCTCAAATTCTGCGATCTGCTGGGCACATGGCAACACTGCACCTTCCCGGTCGATGAGTGGGACGAATCCACTTTCGTGGACGGCGTGGGCTTCGACGGATCCAGCATTCGTATGTGGCAGGATATCCACGTGTCGGACTTGATCGCCGTGCCGGACCCCTCGACGACGGTGTTGGATCCGTTTTTTGTCGAGCCCACGGTGAGCGTCATCGCGGACATCAAGAATCCGGCCGACCACACGCCGTATGGGCGGGACCCCCGGCACATCGCCCGTCGGGCCGAGGAGGTGATGCGCGAGAGCGGCATTGCAGACACCTGCCTCATAGGTCCGGAGCCGGAGTTCTTCATTTTCGACCAGGTTCGTTTTGAGCAGACCCAACACCGCGGCATGTACGAGATCGACTCGGTGGAGGGCGCCTGGAACACGGCCCGGTTCGAGGAGCCCAACCTGGGCTACAAGCCGAGCTACAAGGGTGGCTACTTCCCGGTCTCTCCTACCGACACGTACCACGACCTGCGGACGGAGATGGTTCTGGAGATGAAGCGCGTGGGCATCGAGATCGAGGCCCATCACCACGAGGTGGCCACCGGCGGGCAGAGCGAAATCGACATGCGCCGCGACTCGATGTTACCCATGGGCGACAAGTTCATGTGGTTCAAGTACATCATCAAGAACGTGGCCAAGCGCGCGGGCAAGTCGGCCACCTTCATGCCCAAGCCGATCTACGAAGACAACGGTAGCGGCATGCACACCCACTTCTCGCTGTGGGCTGCGGGCAAGCCCCTGTTTGCGGGGGACGGCTACGTGGGGATGTCGGACATGGCGCTGCATGCCATCGGCGGGATTCTGAAGCACGCCGCGTCGGTCATCGCCTTCACCAACCC
This sequence comes from Phycisphaerae bacterium, assembly GCA_028277545.1. Lineage (GTDB taxonomy): Bacteria > Planctomycetota > Phycisphaerae > UBA1845 > UBA1845 > JANQGB01. The sequence continues at coordinate 9,734 of JANQGB010000176.1, forward strand.
GACGACCAACTCCTTCCGCCGCCTGACGCCTGGGTTCGAGGCGCCGGTGAACCTGGCTTACTCGTCGGCCAACCGGTCGGCGTCCATCCGCATACCCATGTACCACAGCAGCCCGGCGGCCAAGCGTATCGAGTTCCGCTGCCCCGACCCAACCTGTAACGGGTACCTGGGGTGGAGTGCCATGTTGATGGCCGCTCTGGACGGCATAGAGAATAAGATCGATCCGGGCAAGCCCCTGGACCGCAACATATACGAGATGTCGGCGGCTGACCTGGAGAGCATCCCGTCGACACCGCCCAAGCTGGCGGACGCGCTCGACGCCCTGCAGGCCGATCACGCGTTCCTCACTCGCGGCGACGTCTTCACCGGTGACGTTATCGATGCCTGGATCAAGTACAAGCGAGAAAGCGAGATCACGCCGCTGAGATTGCGGCCGCATCCCTACGAGTTCTTCCTGTACTACGACAGCTAGGGTGTGGGAATGTTCGAGCGTAGGAGCCTGGACCGTTTGCAGTCTGCCGGGTGAGTGGAAAAGAGCACGAATGAAGGAGACCCGCGGTGAGCGAGCGTCTCACAATCCTGCTGGCCGACGATCATGCCCTGGTGCGCGAGGCCGTCAGGTCCCGCCTGGAAGCTGAGCCCGATCTGCACGTGGTGGGCATCGCCGGCAGCGCCGACGAGGCCATGACCGAAGCTCTGCGCTGCCGGCCGGACATCGTCCTGATGGACATCGACATGCCCGGCATGGTCTGCTTCGATGCGGCGCTGACCATCAAGGCCCAGTGCCCCGATACCCGGATTATCTTTCTGAGCGCGTTCTTCCACGACCGGTTCATAGAGGATGCCCTGTCCGTCGAGGCTTCGGGGTACGTCACCAAGGACGAGCCCCCCGAAGTGGTCATCCAGGCCATCCGCAGCGCCGCATCAGGGCTGGCCTACTTCTCGCCCAAAGTACAGTCTCGAATCGTAGTCGACACGCACGGAGCCCGCCTCTCCGGCGGCCCCAAGTCGCGGGCATCGACGCTTACGCCGCGCGAGTTGGAAGTGCTTCGGTACATCGCCCGAGGCCTCTCCAAGAAGGAGATTGCCAAGGACCTCGAGGTCAGCGTCAAGACCATCGATCACCACAGCGTCAGCCTGATGAAGAAACTCGATCTGCACGACCGGGTGGAGTTGGCCCGTTACGCAATTCGCGAGGGGCTGGCCGACGCGTAAGTCCCCGCCCCGTGCGGCCCGGCGACCTGCTGGCCTGCACGCCAGGTCACTCGTCGAGCGCGAACGTGCGGCGCCGAAGGCCGAGCTTCTGGTAGAGCAGCATGCAGCGCTCAGCCATGGTGGCCACGGAGTGATGTTCCTTCATGTAGTCCAGACCCGCGCTGGCGAGCTTGCGGGCGTACTCGTGATCGACCAGCAACCCCTCTATACCGTCGGCCAGCGACTTGGGGGAGTTGTTGGGGCATACGACCGCCGTGTGGCCGTCGAGGCAGTGATCAGCCACGCCACCGGCGCACACCACCACTGCCGTGCCGCTGGCCATGGCCAGCAGCGAGTTGATCGAGATGGCCCGCTCGGGGGCCGGCTGGACGAAGATATCCGCCCCGGACATTACCCGGCTGCGCTCCGCCTTGGGCTGGGCAAAAGTGACTTGCGCTGACACTCCGCAGGTGTGGGTGAGCTTGCGCAGCTCGGCTTCGGCATGTCCCGAACCCAGCAGGAACAGCAACGGCTCGTGCCCCCGCTCCTTGAGGATGCGCAACCCCTGAACCAGGTGCCCCACGGCGCTGTGCTCGTTCAGGGCGGAAGTGCAGAGCAGCGACGGGACGCGGTCCGCTCGGCTGAAGCAGGAGGGCTCGGAGGATCTCAGCACGCCGGGGCGGACCAGGGTGGCCGCGTCCGCCGGGACCAGCCCCAGCCGACTCACCTCCTCCAGCAGAGGGCGACTGGCAGCGATGACGTGGGTGGCGGAGCGCCCGTCAAGCTGCTTCAAGGCCCGCAGGTCCACGGCGCCGGTTACCTCCAGCACCAGATCGACGTCGAAGGCCTGCGCGACAGCCTGGGCCAACGAAAAACACTGGTGGGAGATGGCGTGGACGACGGTCGGCGACCTGGCGCCGAGCACTTCAATGACCTGCCCTATCCGCCTCCTCCGTAACGGCCAGGAGAGATCCTGGTGCACGATGGTCTGAATAGGCCCCAAAGTGAGCTCCTCGATTTCCGAGGAGGAGGACAGCAGCCGTACCCTGGCGTTCAGGTCCACCAGACCCACACACAGGTGGCGCACCACCTCCCAAAGGCGAGCGTAAACCTCGCCCCCGATGCACAGCGCCACGTCCACCGGTTGCTCGACCGCTGGCTGTCCCTGACTGTCGGCCATCAGCCCCTATGATGCCGGCCCTGCATCGCCTGTCAACGCCGCTGGGGCATGCCCGCACGCCGTCCTCTTGCGGAGCGGGCACCTCGCTGTGATTGCGAAAGCAGGACCACGCGCCTATCCTAACCATCGTGAAGACCATCTATGGCTTGGATTCGGCGGATCTGAACCTGCCGCGCTGTGCTTTGACCATCGGAAATTTCGATGGTGTGCATCGCGGGCACCAGCAGATCATCGCCCAGGCTGGTCTGTTTGCGGCCAACGCCGGGGCACCGACGGTCGTGCTTACCTTTGAGCCTCATCCGCTGTCGGTCGTTGCCCCGGAGAAGGCACCCGCCCGGCTGATGCCGCTGGACGAGAAGCTGTCCTGCCTGGCTAGCGCCGGCGCGGAGATAGCCGTTGTTGCCAGAGCCGACCGCGAGTTGCTGTCTCTGACTCCAGCGCAGTTCGTCGAGAAGATCGTGGCCCGGCTCCACCCGTCGCACATCGTCGAGGGCGCGTCTTTTGGGTTTGGCCGAGGCAGATCAGGAACGCCCCAGACGCTCCGGGACCTGGGTACGCGCCTCGGGTACGAGGTCTTTATAGTTGACCCGGTGAAGCTGCAACTGGACGGCGGTACCACGCTCGAAATATCGAGTTCGATGATCCGCCGTTTGATTGCGGAGGGGCGCGTCCACCGCGCTGAGCTGTGTCTGGGCAGGCCCTACGCACTCATCGGCGAGGTGGTCGGCGGTATCGGCCGCGGTACCACTCTGGGCTTCCCCACCGCTAACCTGGAGGTCGTCGATCAACTCGTTCCTGCCGACGGCGTCTATGCGGGCGTGGTCCGGGTGATGGGCGGCGCCGCGTCCAGCGCAGCACGGCGGTGGG
>JANQGB010000231.1 GCA_028277545.1 Phycisphaerae bacterium
ACACGGTTCTCGTCATGCCAGGAACGTACAAGGACCTGGGCACCAACGGTGACGGACTCGCGTTCGATGGCAAAGTCATAGCACTGTGCTGCGACGACACCGCTGGCATCTGCATCCTCGATGGCGATTACGACGGCGACGGCACCGGCGACGGGCGGGCCTTCCTGTTTGTCGGTGGTGAAGATAGCCAGACCGTTGTGGACGGCTTTACGGTCATGAATGGCAAGCGGCCCGAAGGCGGCGCCATCTATTGCTCCGGAAGCAGCCCCACAATCCAGAACTGCAGGTTCGAAGGCAACAAAGGAAAGGATGGGAGCTGGGGGTACGGCGGCGCGATCTACTGCACGCAGCAGAGTGAGCCGCTCATCGATAATTGCGTGTTTGAGAACAACCGCGTTCCAATCGCGGGGGGAGCCATCTATTGCGAGGGCGCCAGCGATCCGACGGTGAGTAATTGCGTTTTCTACGATAACAGAGCAACGAACTTCACCCGGGGCAGCGGTGGCGCGATCGGCTGCTACGAGAGCAGTCCGTGGCTCCTAGGCTGCACGTTTCGCGAAAATCACGCCAACACATGGAGACGCGAAGATACCGGAGGTGGTGCCATCTCCATCGAATGCTCAAGTCATCCGACCATCGACGACTGCGTGTTTCTCGCAAACAGCGCGCTCGGGCATGGTGGTGCGGTTTGGATAGGCGACAATAGTGACCCCGTCCTTAACAATTGCTTATTTGTTGGACATTTTGCGGACGTTACCGGCGGCGCGGTTCATAGTTATGGGGCCTGCAATCCGACGTTTAGCGGCTGCACTTTTGTTGCGAACCGCATTGGCCCGCAATGTTGCTCGGGCGGAGCCATATGGCACGTGGGCGACGCCGTGATGGTGGAGCCAGCCTACCGCGGGACGTTGACGCTTACGGACTGCGTGTTCGCCGGCAACTGGTCGCCTACTCAGGGCGGTGCCGTCCTCTGCGAATACAACGCCGCCGCAGTGGTTACGAACTGTGTATTCACTGGTAACGAGGTGCCTTGCGGAGAATGGGGTAGCGCTATCTCCCATATCTCCAGAGTCGATGCCGAAGACGATGCCGAAGACGATGCCGCTGTGACGATTATCAACAGCGCCTTCATAGGTAACAGATCAGCATGTGGTGGAGCGGCAGTACGGCTTGACGGCCCGTCACGTATGCTGAACTCCATTCTCTGGGACAACCTGGAGTTGGAATCCACCGAGGATGAGCTGACCGAACTCTGCCAAGAGGGGCCATCTGCCGCGTGCAGTTCGGCAAACCCGTTGGAGAGGCAACAGATTGACTGCGGGGACAGAAGCACCGTGAGATACACCTGCATCGAGGGCCTGGACACGCTGGCGGATCCGGAAGGCACCAACATTGGCAGCAATCCGGCCTTCATCATGGAGCAGACCGGACAGTGGACCGCGGCGGCCACGTTCGACGCGGAGGGCTATCAGACGACGTTCACCGACGCCAACTCGGCTTATGCGCCGGGCGCTCTAGGTGGGATGTTTCTGAATCCGGATGTCGCCCAGTATTCGCAAACCGTGATCGTCGACAACACCGCCACCACGATCACCGTCTGGGGCGATTACTCAATCGTGGGGACCAGCGGCGACTCGTACAAGATCACCGACGTACGGCTGGGAACAGATTCGCCTTGCATCAATGCCGGATGGAACTACCCGGTGGGGCTGCCCGATCATGACCTGGCCGGAGACTCTCGTATTCAGGAGTGCCGAGTCGACATGGGGGCCTACGAATCGGCCAGCGCACCCGCGGAATATAACGACTGCAACAGCAACGGGGAGGACGACGACTGCGAGGTGTTCGAGGGAGCGAGTGCAGACTGCAACCAGAACCACGTGCCTGACGAGTGCGACATCGCCGCAGGCACCAGTTACGACGCTGACGGCGACGGTCGCCCGGACGAGTGTGCGGCCGCTCTTATCGTAGCGGCTAGAAGTTGCCTGACGCACGGCGGTGCCGGCGAGTTCTGCGTGGACCTTGGCCTGGGTGATGAAGGCGAATCGCCCGGTGACAACCTCGAACCACGCCTGAGTGGTATTCGCCGGCTGAAGTTCGACCTGGATGTGGCGGTTGCATCGGTGGACGCATACGTGGCCTGCCCTTACAGCGGTACCATGACGACACAGTTAGACGGGGATTTCACGGCGGTGGTAGAATTCAGCGAGGCGCTGCCCAACGACATGTGCTGCATCGTCACTCTCACGGGCGATGTGGCGGACACGTACGCGGTGGATGCCCTGGCGGGTGATCTTGACCGCGACCGAATTGTCAACTCCATCGATTCTTCGTACATCAAAGCACGATTCGGGCAGGCCGCCTCGGCCGACAACTTCATCGCCGACCTCAACCTCGATGGAGTGATCAACTCGATCGATTACTCAGCCGTGAAGTCGCGGTTCGGCAACACGGCGGAATCCTGTCCCCCATAGGAGCATCCGCGGCTCGACAGCCAGGCCGATTAAGGGCCCGTTGCCGTAGCGCCAGTGATCGGGATGCCCGGCCCGCGCAAGGTCGCAGGCGGCTTCCCGAGGTGGCGATGTCTCTGGCCGGCGCCACTACGGCCCCACGTTTCGACCCCAACCCGGGTGGACCGCCCCGGCGATTTGCGATAGCCTCCCTGGCGTTCGGATTCGACCAGATTCAAGGAGCATCGGGATATGCGTTGTCTTGCACGAATCACGGTTTGTATGACCCTGGCGGGGGCGTTGCTGCTGGCAGGTGGGGCTTGCGACGAGACTGAGCCGGTGGAATCGGCGCCGCCGAGCGACCAGGCGACGGAGAAGCAGACTCCGGGAAGCGTGCAGCCGGGCGCAGCGGCGCCGGCGGCGGCCGGTAAGCCTGGCGGGATGGATCTGCCTCCGCCGAGCACGAGCGAGTTGCCGCCGGGGCATCC
>JANQGB010000300.1 GCA_028277545.1 Phycisphaerae bacterium
TCAGGATCACCGGGAAACGATCCGACTTTTCGGTCTGGATCAGGGTCATGGATTCGAAGAACTCGTCCATAGTCCCGAAGCCGCCCGGGAAGCACACGAAGGCCGTCGCGTACTTGACGAACATGACCTTGCGGCAGAAAAAGTAGCGAAAGTCGAGCGAGACGGTCTGGAACTCGTTGGCGGCCTGCTCCTCCGGCAGAAAGATATTCAGGCCTACGCTCGGCCCGCCCGCCTCGTAGGCACCCTTGTTCACCGCCTCCATAATGCCGGGGCCGCCGCCGGTGATGACTGCAAACCCGTTCTCGACCAGGAGATGCCCCAGATGCTGGGCCTGGGCATAAAAGGGGTCCTGAGGTTCAGTTCGAGATGAGCCGAACACCGAGACCGCCGCAGGCAGCGCCGACATAACCTCGAAGCCGTCGACGAACTCGCTCATTATGCGGAAGACACGCCAGGTCTCCTTCACCAGTGCCGGGATCGGTGCGTCTCGGTTGGCCATAGTCGCGACTCCTGCCGTCGGATTGCACTGTCACTTCATGCGTGGAAGCCGGACCGGCCGATTCGCCCGGTCGGCAGACCGCCTCCGCGATGGGTTATCGGCTTCCCGGCCCCGATCCTTGTAGTAGCTCCGCGGTTTTGCGGGCCGCAGGCAGTCGCGGCTACCGCTCCAGCCGCGTGGGGCGAACCTGGTGCCTGCGGAGTTGCCCCTGGGTGCTTGTAGCAACCGGGACATGTGATTATAGTACCCGATTCGACCGTTGCGAGCGGCTCGGACGGCGGATCGCGAGCCGAAGGCCGGTCGAGGTGACCCGGATGACGGAAATAGACAAAGAGTTGCTCGACATCCTGGTTTGCCCGCTGAGCAAGGCACCGCTGGTGCAGGTCGGGGAGTGGCTTTACGCCACTGATCCCGAGGGCCGCCGGAGGTATCCGATACGGGACGGTATCCCGATCATGCTCGCGGACCAGGCTGAGACGGTGTCGCCGGAGGAGTACGAACGAATCATGGCCGAGGCTGCGCGAACCACCGGCCAGTGACGTCGCGGGTATGTGTTGGTAACCGAGTCCGCCTGAGACCTGCAGTATGAAGATGAAGAAGAAGAAGCCCTTCGCTCCGCGGGGCAGGAAGAAGAAACGCCGCATTGCGCGTGGGGCACGCCGCTTCCCCGAGCGGGCCGGCAAGGATTGGCAGGGTCCGCTGGTGCTCTACCGCGAGGTCGAGCTCCTGCGCAAGTTCCTGACTCCCAGTTCCAAGGTGATGAGCCGCAAACGCGCCGGCACCAACCACCAGGAACAAGCTGCTGTGCAGACGGCGGTCAAGCACGCCCGGTTCCTGGCTCTGATTCCCTACTCGGGAACCTAGTGCCGGCGGCTGCGAACTGCGCAAGCAAGAGGCCACAGATACATGGCGACCGCGTTGGGTAGAGCGCCTGGCGCGGTCGTGTGCTGCGCGGACCGCAACCTCAGGCACGGGCACCTGACGGCCAGCGCCTTGCCGGGCGAGCGGCCTGATTGCTTCGCTTAGCGGTTTGTGATCTTGCTGGCCATTATTCCGCAGGCTTGGTGAACGTCGGCCATTACCTGCCGGGCGATGGTCCGGGCCCGCCTGGCCCCGTCGGTCAGCACGTCCTCGACATGGTCGGGATTGGCGGCCAACTCGACCCGCCGCTCGCGAGCTGGACCGAAGGTCTCCTCGAACAACTCCGCCACCCGCTTCTTGACGTCACCATAGCCCAGGCCGCCCTTGCGGTAGGCGGCATCCATCGCCTCAACCTCTTCCCGCGACGCAAGCAGCCGGAAAATCGCAAAGACGTTGCACTTCTCGGGGTCCTTGGGATCCTCGACCGGCGTGCTGTCCGTCTTGATGCTCATGATCCGCTTGCGGGTCTTCTTGGGCGTATCGAACAGCTCGATGGTGTTGTCGTAGCTCTTGGACATCTTCTGGCCATCGATACCCGGTACAACGCAGGCTTCATCCAGACGGGCTTCCGGGCGGACGAAAACCTCACAGTCGTAGGTGTTGTTGAAGTACTGGGCCATGTCCTGGGTCATCTCGACATGCTGAACCTGGTCCTGACCGACCGGAACGATGTCGCTACGATAGATCAGGATGTCGGCCGCCATCAACACCGGGTAACAGAACAGGCCCATCGAAGCGGTGATACCCTTGGCAATCTTGTCCTTGTAAGAATGGGCCCGGCGCAGCAGGCCCTCGCCCGTCACGGTGGAGAGAATCCAGGTCAGCTCGCACACTTCCGGGATGTCGGATTGCCGGAACAGGCAGGCCTTGTCCGGGTCAAGTCCCAGGGCCAGGTAATCCAGGGCCACGTCGCGGGTAAGCGCGCGCAGCCGCTCGGCATCCTGTACCGTGGTCAGCGAGTGATAGTTGGCGATGAAGTAGAACGCCTCGTTGTCATGCTGCAACTCGATATGCTGCTTCAGGGCCCCGAGATAGTTACCCAGGTGCAGCTTTCCGCTAGGTTGTACTCCGGAGAGAACACGCATAAACAGCCTCCTGGGCTGAACCTACGGGACGATGGGCCGTTTTTCAAGGCGGCTGATCCGCTTGACGAAACGGCTGCCAGTCGTGATACTCCCCGATCCCCTGTACTTCGGATGATTCCATGGTTTTCGACGATATCGATCTGCTGATTCTGGACGTGGACGGCGTGCTGACCGCGGGGCAGGTTGTCTTCTCGCAGGACGGCGAGGCCGGCAAGACGTTCGACGTGCACGATGGCTGTTGCATCAAGTTGTGGAGCCGCTGCGGCGGTCGGTGCGCCATCATCTCCGGCCGCAAGTCCGGCGCCGTGGATCTGCGAGCGGCCGAGAGCGGCATAGAAACGGTAGTGCAGGGGGCGGCGGACAAGCTGACGGCCTATCGCGGCGTGCTGGAGGAGTTAGGCGCGGACCCGCAACACGTCTGCTACGTCG
>JANQGB010000307.1 GCA_028277545.1 Phycisphaerae bacterium
CGGTCGTTGCTCCGCTTTTTCGAGCGGTCGCGCCGCGAGCCGCGCTTGTTGCGATCCGACTCGGCGGAGGCCGTGCGCACATCTGCTTCGCGGTCCGCCGCGTCCGCTGCTGAGTCACCCGAGCCGGGAATATGCAGCTCGTCCCGTGGAGGCCGCTTCATTTCCGCCCGGGCACCGGTCTTGTAGGCGACGTACTCCGGATCGAAACTGCTGGGCACCTCGAAGATCACCTCGATGCTGCCGTCTTCGCCGGGTTGCCACAAGTCGAGAATCGGCGAACTTTGGTCGCGACCCTTGGTCGTCTCGCGGACGTGCTTCTGAGGGTCATCCTCATCGCGCAGGGCGCTGGGTATGAACTGGGCGGGCACGTCGCCATCCAGGCCCACCAGGCGAATCTGCGGCATGGTGAAGCGGTGCTTGCCGTCGGAATCCTGGGCCTCGGCGCCGGGCGTGAGCTTGACCACCCAGAACTGGTGACCCGGCTTCGGATCGACGGGTTCATACTCAGTCTGCGGGCTGCCGCGGGTGGGCGCCTTCTTCTTGTAGACGTAGTCGGTCCTGGTCGGCCCTTCCGCGCGGACCGAATCGGGCCCGGCCAGATGACGAGAGTCCCCACTTATGCACCGCGCCCAGCCGATCTCGGTGATCAGATCCGGATGATCCGCAATGAAAGACCGCTGCCCGCTGAACACTCCGTCGGACATCATGGCCGCCAGCCCCACCGCGAAGCGATCCGGCTTGAGCCAGATCCTGTTGCCCATCCCGGCCACGGCGGCCTTGGCGTTCTCCATCTCCTCATCCGCCGCCGAGTTGCCTTCGGCCTCCAGATCCGGCATCTCGAACTGCGAATAACCCAGGATGCCGCCGCTGAAGGGGATCATCTGGACGGAGGTGGCCGTCATGCCCACGATGACCAGGGCGATCAGCAGGCCGAAGAAGGCCCCGCCAGCCTTGTCCACCAGGGCCGGGAGCAGCCCGGCCCGGCGCACCAGTTGATCCATGGTCGCCCGCAGAATGATCAGCGTAATGCCGAAGATCCCGGCCAGCGCGATACCCAGGGCGAAGTCCGGCTTCCAGTCGATCAGGAACGAGTACGCTACCCACTCGTACAGAGCGAACGCCAGCGCCGCACTGAGGATGGTACAAACAAAGAAGATCACGGCGCTGAACAGCCCGTGGATGGACTGGAAGAACGCGATCGCTCCCACCAGAACGAGGCAAAACAGCGACAGCCACATCACGCTTTCTCCCGTACGGGGGCGGGCGCCTTGCGATCCTTGCCCAGGGCCCGCAGGATCTCGTCCAGGCTGGTCACTCCCTCGAAGACCTTCTGCAAGCCGGCGCGCCAGAGGTCGTGCATCCGCGCCTGGCGGCAGTGGGCCCGGATCCGCTGCAAGGACTCCCCGCCAGCCACCAGCTTGCGGACCGCCTCATCGACAGCCAACACTTCGTACAACCCCGTGCGTCCCACGTAACCGGTCCCCTGACAGGTCTGGCAGACAATCTCCCGACCCTTCTTGTCGAGGATCGGCTCCGTCGGCGGACGGTGGAAGTACTCAATCTTACCTACCGGCAGGTTCAATTTCCGCAGGAGGTTCTCGTCGGGCTTGAAGGCCTGCCGGCACGCGGAGCACAGGATTCGGATCAATCGCTGGTTGGTGACGCCCAGCAGCGATTTGGCCACCAGCTTGTCGTCGCCAACCAGTTGCCGGATTTTCTCCAGCGCCTCGCAGGCGCCTTTGGCCTCCAGCGCCAGGTAGACTTTGCGTTCGCCGGCCGCCGCCCGGCAGGCGATCTCGCCCGTCTCCCGGTCGTCACACTCGCCAACCAGCACCACGTCCGGCTCGCGACGCAGCACCGTCTGCAGATGGCGGGCGTAGCTGACGTCGCCGCCGGCGTTGTGTTCGTTCTGGGTGATGTTGTCGAGTTCGAGCAGCGGCCTGGACTCCAGCGTGTGCAGATTCTGCATGAAGGCGTCATGGTCGCGCATCACGCCGTACTGCGTGGTGGTTACGCCGGACTGCTTGGGACCGCTGAAGATCACCAGGCCGGTACGTTTTTCGATCAGCTCTTTGAGCTTGTCGTGGTGAAGCTTGTGGAGCCCAAGTTCGCTCAACCGCTTGCTGCTCTCCGGAGCGAGGATCTTGAGCCGCAGCCTCTCCCCCGCGGTTGTGCCGGAGGTCTGCACCTCGATCTGGGAGAGATCGGCACTGGCCAGCAGACCCGCCCGGATCTGGCCGGACTGCGGACGGCGGCGCTCCTCCGGGTTCAGGCCGGCCAGTCCTTTGAGATAGACGAGCACGCGCTCGGCGTCTTCCAGGCTGAGGCGGTCTTCCTGCTCAGCCGCCACGCCGTCAATCCGGTAGACCAATCGGGCCTTGGACTTGCCAATCAGCATGTCCGCGTCGGTCCCGCGCCTCCACATGACGTCGAACAGGAACTCCTGGACCGCGGCATAACGGTCATACTCTTCGGAGTCCTCGGGCACGTCGACCTGCTTGCCCGCCTTGTCGGCAACCTTCACCCGCTGGCCTTTGTCCTCGCGTTTCTTGACCTTCTCGCCACCGGAGAGGAGTCGCTTCAGATGGGACGGCGTCATGACGCGATGCTTGGGAACCACCCGGCCATTGCGATGCACCACGTAAACCATCACCGCACCACCGGCCAGCAACAGCCAGAAGGCCAGCCCCAACATGAACAGTCCGGCTCCGCCCCAGGGCATCAACAGCAGCACCGCCAGGCCGGCCACGCCTCCGCTGAGCACAATCAGGTTCCACTGCTCCCGTTTCGTCTTGACGAAGTCGGTGTCGTGATCCACCCACTGGCAGGCATAAGCCCACCCGACAAACAGGACAGCAAACACGCCGATCTTGACGAGGCTGAAGTGGACGCCCGGCCCCGGTATCTCCGCCAAAAGCGCCGTCATGGATAAAGGGTCCATCGCTTGGAGTGAAACGAAGAGGTCCATGGCCGCAAACGGTAGCGGCTCTTAGCCGATTATGCCACCACTGGTAACCTGAATTCCTTTGAGACGCATCTTCAGCTCGTCGGGGTTGGGGGCGGCCTCGTACCCGGTCTTGGCCGCTATGAATTCGTTCTCAACCAACTGCCGCAGCGACTCGTTGAAATCCTGCATGCCCTCGTGATACGAGCCCCGGACCACGCTGACCATGTCGTCCTCGCGCTTGTTGGCGATCAGCTTCTTCATGGTCGAATTGACGATGGCCACCTCCACCGCCGGGATTCGCGGAACGTCCTTGCGAATCCCCTGCAGCAACTTCAGGCAGACAATGGCCCGCAGATTGAAGACCAGCGACATGCGGACCAGGTCACGGCCCTCCTCCGGGAATAGCTCCAGCACGCGAGTGATCGTTCCGGCCGTGCCCGAGGCGTGGACGGTGCCGAAAACCAGGTGTCCGGACTCCGCCGCCTGCAGCGCGGCCGAGAAAGTCTCCTCGTCGCGCATCTCGCCGATCAGCACCACGTCCGGGTCCTCACGCATGAGGTACTTCAAGGCTTCGTGGAAGTTGTCCACGTCCAGCCCGATTTCCCGCTGATTGATGAACGATTTCTTGTCCTCGTAAAGAAACTCGATCGGGTCTTCAATCGTGATGATGTGGCACTGCCGGGTCTGGTTGATCTGCTCGATCATCGACGCGATGGTCGTGCTTTTGCCGCTGCCGGTGATGCCCGACACCAGAACCAGGCCCTGATGGAAATTGGCGATTTCCTCGAGAACCGGGGGCAGGTGCAGCTTCTCGTAGCTCAGGATCTCGCGCGGCACGCGCCGGGCCGCAAGCGAGGTAAGCCCGCGCTGCCGGAATATGTTGACCCGGAAGCGGTCCGTGTTCTCCAACTGGTGAGCGAAGTCCCACGAGCCGTGGTCGGCGTAGCGCCGCAGCGCCTCGTCGTCCATGATCTCGAAGCAGAGTTTCTCGATCTCCTCATTGGACAGCGGGGCCGAAGTGGCCGAGCGAATCACGCCACCCACCCGCATTCGCGGCGGGGCCCCCGCTTTGAGGTGCAGATCCGACGCCCCGTTCTTGATGCAGGCGCGGAACAGCTTGTTGATCTTGGCATCGCCGTTCGAGCGATTGGATGCAGGCCGCTCCGGAGTATCTCCGGTCGCCGGCCCTTCGGATGATTCTGCCACGTTTCCTCCGTCCGTCGTAGTGTTGCCCTGTTTCGGCTTGATCCCCAGCCGTCGTGTCCCGCCAGGGGTCCGCGCCGGGCATT
>JANQGB010000323.1 GCA_028277545.1 Phycisphaerae bacterium
ATCCTCGGCCACGTGCAGCGCGGGGGGTGTCCCAGCCCGCAGGACAGGGTGCTGGGAACGATGTTCGGGCATCACGCCGTCGAACTGCTCATGTCGGGACACCACAACCGGCTGGTGGTCATGCAGGATGGGAAACTCGCCAGCGTGGCGCTCTCGGACGTTGCCGGCAAGCAGCGGACTGTACCGCCGGATGATCGGCTGATAGCGGCCGGCAGGGCTGTCGGCACCAGTTTCGGCACCGGCGACGACTCGTAGCACGCGATAAAGCACTTCCACCGCGGTGTCATGATTCGGGCACCTGCGCCCTGCTGCCCGGATTGAAGACCAGGAGAACGCACGTCAAGTGCAGGGCAGGCCGTGCTGTCGGGGAACGCAGCCAGCGGCGGCCAAGCGCAGGCAGATTTTGCCAAACGCGGCCCAGAGTACAGCCGATAACGACACTAGATGACGATAGGCGTCCCCGGCCCAAGGTGACCTGAGTGGCGTTAAGTGTTTGTCAAGAAGCGATTTAAGATAAACGCCGGTTTGACTTGGCGTTTATCGCGCCATAAGATTTGACGCACCGCTCAAGACGACGGCTGTGGGGGGCCTTATTATCGGACAGAACGATGCCCTGGCCGGCAGGGTGATGCCGGGGGGGCAGACCGGAGCCGGGCCAACCACAGTATGGGTCGGTCGGTGAACCGGCTCGTCGTGGCTCAGCAAGGAGTGTGGTCATGGATAGCGACGATAAGCTCCGCGAACTGATTCAACAGAGCATAGATCCCCAGAGATTCCGCGAGCATCACTGGGAGGGCACCTTCTGGGATTATCTGCGCCTGGTGCAGGAGAAGCCGGCAGTCGCCCGCAACGCGTTCCAGCGCATCTACGACATGATCATTCACTTCGGCACGGAACGCTACACCTATCTGCGCCAGGATTACGTGCGCTACAAGTTCTTCTCCGACCCCATCGACGACGGGGCGGACGCGATATACGGGCTGGACTCGGCGCTGATGAGCCTGGTCGACTTCTTCCGGTCGGCGGCCCATGCCTACGGGACGGAGCGGCGCATCCTGCTGCTACACGGCCCGGTAGGCTCCAGCAAGAGCACCATCGCCCGCCTGCTCAAGAAGGGGCTGGAATACTACTCCAAGATCGACGAAGGCGCGGTCTACACCTTCACCTGGAAGCTGCCGCCGGACAAGGAGGGCGCCGAGCACACTGCGGGTTGCCCCATGCACGAGGAACCGCTCATGCTGATCCCCACCCGCGTGCGGGACAAGATCATGGGCGAGCTCAACGCCAATCTCCCGGAGGGCAAGCAGATCCGCGTCACCGGCGAACTCGATCCATTCTGCCGTCGCATGTTCGAGGACCTGCTGCTGGACTACGACGGAGACTGGTCCAAGGTCATGGATCACGTGACCGTGCGCCGGCTGATTCTCAGCGAAAAGGACCGCCGCGGAATCGGCACCTTCCAGCCCAAGGACGAGAAGAACCAGGACTCCACCGAGCTGACCGGCGACATCAACTACCGCAAGATCGCCGAGTACGGCACGGACAGTGACCCGCGGGCTTTCAACTTCGACGGCGAGTTGAACATCGCCAACCGCGGACTGATCGAGTTCATCGAAGTGCTCAAGCTGGACGTCGCCTTCCTGTACGACCTGCTGGGCGCGTCGCAGGAGCACGTGATCAAGCCCAAGAAGTTCGCCCAGACGGACATCGACGAGGTCATCATCGGGCACACCAACGAGCCGGAGTATAAGAAGCTGCAGTCGAACGAGCTGATGGAAGCCTTCCGGGACCGGACGATGAAGATCGACGTGCCCTACAACACCAGGCTCGAGGACGAGATCAAGATCTACGAGAAGGACTTCAATTCCGATCGGATCCGCGGCATCCACATCGCCCCGCACACCATCGAAACGGCCGCCATGTGGGCGATCCTGACCCGGCTAGAGGAGCCCAAGAAGGCGGGCCTGAGCCTGGTGCAGAAGCTCAAGCTCTACAACGGCAAGAGCATCCCCAATTTCACCGAAGACAGCGTCCGTGAGCTGCGCGAAGAAGCACGCCGCGAGGGCCTACAGGGCATCAGCCCGCGCTACATCCAGGACAAGATATCCAACTCGCTGGTCTCCGACCAGGCACTGCAGGAGAAGTGCATTAACCCGTTCATGGTGATGAACGAACTGGAATCCGGCCTGGACCACCACAGCCTGATCAATGACGAAGAGACCAAGAAGCGCTACAAGGAGCTGCTGGGCATGGTGCGCGAGGAGTACGAGGACATCCTCAAGGGCGAGGTCCAGCGGGCCATCAGCGCTGACGAGGACGCCATCCGCCGCCTGTGCAGCAACTACATCGACAACGTGCGGGCCTACACGCAGCATGAGAAGGTCCGCAACAAGTATACCGGCCGGGACGAAGAGCCGGACGAGCGGCTCATGCGCAGCATCGAGGAGAAGATCGACATCCCCGATAGCCGCAAGGACGACTTCCGCCAGGAGATCATGAACTACATCGGCGCCCTGGCGCTGGACAACAAGAAGTTCGACTACACCACCAACGCCCGGCTGCACAAGGCGCTGGAACTGAAGCTCTTCGAGGACCAGCGAGACACGATCAAGCTCAAGAACGTCGTCTCCGGCGTGGTCGATGACGAGACCCAGGCCAAGATCGACGTGGTGAAGCAGCGGTTGATCAAGCACTTCGGGTACAACGAGACCAGCGCCACCGACGTGCTCAACTACGTGGCCAGCATTTTCGCACGCGGGGATGCAAAGGAGGAGGAGTAGGCCGGAAGACAGGGCGGTCCATCTTACCGGCCGACCCGGGTCGGTGCCTGACCCTGCTCAGCCCGTCGCCTGGCTGCGTATGTGACCGGTGGCCTCGGAAGTTAAATGAAGATCCGCAAAGACCATCAGCGATTCCGCCAGATCATCAAGGGCAAGATCCGCGAGGACTTGCGCAAGTTTCTGACGCGCGGTGAGCTGCTGGGTCGCGAGGGCAAGAAGCTGATCAGCATCCCGGTACACGGGATTGACACGCCGCACTTCCGTTACGGCGACAACAACGACGGCGGAGTGGGCAGCGGGGACGGCAAACCAGGTGACAGCGTCGATGCCGACGGCGAAGGCGTGGGACCCGGTGGAACCCAGGAAGGGCGCCACATCCTGGAAGTCGACGTCTCGCTGGACGAACTGGCCGACATTCTCGGCGAAGAGCTGCAGTTGCCGCGCATCCAGCCCCGTGGCAAACACCGCATCACCGCCGAACGTGACAAGTACAGCGGAATCCGCCAATCCGGCCCGGAGTCGCTGCGGCATTTCCGCAGGACGTTTCGCCGGGCACTGCGCCGCCAACTGATGAGCGGGGTTTACGACCCCGATCGGCCGCGTATCGTCTTCGAGCGGCGGGACAAGGTCTACCGGAGCTGGAAGACCGTGCTGAGCCCGCAATCCAACGCCGCCATCATCTACATGATGGACGTTTCGGGCTCCATGGGTGACGAGCAGAAGGAGCTGGTACGACTGGAAGCCTTCTGGATCGATGCCTGGCTGCGGCGCAATTACCAGGGCATCGAATCAAGATACATCGTGCACGACGTCCGGGCGGCCGAGGTGGACCGGGAGACGTTCTACCATCTCCGCGAGGACGGCGGCACGCGGATCAGCAGTGCCTTTCGCTGTGCCCGCGAGTTGCTCGAGACGCATTACCCGGCCGCAGAGTGGAACGTCTACCTCTTCCACTTCTCAGACGGGGACAACAGCTCGGAGTCCGACTCGCGGGAATGCTGCAACATGCTTCGCGAGCACCTGCTTCCCGTCTGCAACATGTTCGGCTACTGCCAGGTGGCCAGCGCCTACGGCAGCGGCAACTTCATCAACGTCCTGCACGAGCACCTGGACGCCGAAGAAGACATGATCACCACGCGGGTGAACAACAAGGACGACATCTACGACAGCATCAAGACCTTCTTCGCCAAGGGAAAGTGAGTCGGGGACGTCATGCCTGCATCCATGCCCAAGGAACTGGCCGAGTGGGCCAACCGCACCGCCGAGTGGGCCCGGCAGGAAGGCCTGGACTTCTACGACACCATCTTCGAGGTGCTGAGCTACGACGAGATTAACCAGGTTGCGGCCTACGGCGGCTTTCCGCAGCGCTATCCGCACTGGCGCTTCGGAATGGAGTACGAGCGTCTCAAGAAGCAGCACACCTACGGCCTGGGCAAGATCTACGAGATGGTCATCAACAACGACCCCTGCTACGCCTACCTGCTGGCCGACAACGCCCTGGTGGACCAGAAGACGGTCATTGCCCACGTTTACGCCCACTGCGACTTCTTCAAGAACAACACCTGGTTCAGCCGCACCAACCGCAAGATGATGGATGACATGGCCAATCACGCCACGCGCATCCGTCGTTACGTGGGGCGCTACGGCCTGGAGGAGGTCGAGCGTTTCATCGACACCTGTCTGAGCCTCGAGAATCTGATCGACCCGCACTCGCAGTTCATGCGCCGGGAGCCGCCCCGCACCGCCGCGGTGCCGGACAAGCGGAAGAAACCGGAGGTCACCCGCTATCCGGCCAAGGCCTACATGGACCGCTACATCAACCCGGCCTATCGCCTGGCGGAGGAGGAACGCGAGCTGCGCGAAGCGGCCCAGGCTGCCGCCGGCAAGGTGCCGCGTTCACCGCAGCGGGACGTGCTGCTCTTCCTGCTGGAGTACGGCGCCCTGGAAGACTGGCAGGCGGACGTGCTGGCCATGATCCGCGAAGAGGCCTACTACTTCGCCCCGCAAGGCCAGACCAAGATCATGAACGAAGGGTGGGCCAGTTATTGGCACTCCACGATCATGACCAACTACAGCCTGCTCGATGACGAGTTGATCACCTACTGCGAGCACCACTCCGGCACGCTGGCTACCTCGCCCGGCAGGCTCAACCCCTACAAGCTGGGCATCGAACTGTTCCGCGACATCGAACGCCGCTGGAACACCGGCCGCTACGGCGTGGAGTACGACACCTGCGAGAACATGCAGGAGCGGCGCAACTGGGGCAAGGGCAAGGAGCCCCAGGAACGCGTGGTGGGCACCGGCTCGCCGGG
>JANQGB010000325.1 GCA_028277545.1 Phycisphaerae bacterium
TCCACCGCCCCGATGCCCAGCAGGTGCAGCCCCAGCTTCAGCGTGCGCGCGGTCAGATCGCAGAGGCGCAGGCGGGAGATGCGGACCGGCTCCGGCGAGGCGTCTTTGACTCGCACGCCGTGCCGGCGGTCGTAGAAGGTGTTGAAGGCCTTGCTCAACTCGTAGAGATAATCGGTCAGCACGTTGGGACGCAGCTCGCGCGCCGCGGCCTCGATCCGCTCGGGAAAGCGCAACAGCGCTTTGCCCAGGCCGATCTCGGAGGGATGATCCAGCATGATCGGCGCGTCGGCGGGCAGGTCGGCGAAGTCGATGCCCACCTCCCGGCCAATACTGCGGATACGGGCGTAGGCGTACAGCATGTAAGGCGCGGTGTTCCCATCCATGGCCAGCATGTTGTCCCAGTCAAAGGTGTAATCGCTGGCCAGGTTGTGGGAGAGGTCGAAATAACGCACGGCGCCGATACCAACCGTCTCGGCGATGCGATTCATCTCCTCGTCGTCGAAGCCCCGCCGCTTGGCCGGGTCGGCCTCGTTCTGTTCGATGATCTTCCGAGCCCGGGCGACCGCCTCGTCCAGCAGGTTCTTGAGTTTGACGGTGCCACCTTCCCGCGTCTTGAACGGCTTCCCATCCTCACCCAGCATGCTGCCGAAGGCCAGGTGGACCAGTTCCACGCTGTCGTCCGCCCAGCCCGCCTGTTGTACCGCGGCGAACAGCATGTCGAAATGCAGCTTCTGTGGCGCGCCCACTACGTATATCAGCCGCGTGACCCCCAGCGTGTGCCGCCGGTGATGGACGGCCGCCAGGTCGGTGGTCGAGTAGTTGTAGCCACCGTCCGACTTGCGGATCAGCATGGGCAGCGGGTCGCCCTCGCGGTCCTTGAAGCCCTCCAGGAAGACGCACAGCGCCCCCTCGCTGCTGGTGACCATTTCCTTGGCGCTCAGCAGGTCCACCACCTCCGCTAGCTTGTCGTTGTAGAAGCTCTCCCCGCGATTCTCGATGGCGACGCCCAGGCGATCGTAAATGGCCTGACAGTGCCTCAGCGACTCGTGGCAGAACGCCTCCCAGATTGTGCGGGCGACCGCGTCACCGCTCTGCAGGTCCACCACGGTCCGCCGGGCCTGTTCCGCAAAGTCAGGATCGGCGTCGAAGTGACGCTTGGCCTCGACGTAGAACTCCTCGAGGTCGCCCAGGTGCAGGTGCTCGGGGTCCTCCAACACGCCGGGCTGCTTCTCGCGCAAATGGGCCAGCAGCATGCCGAACTGAGTGCCCCAGTCACCCACGTGATTGATGCGATGCACCTCGTGGCCGGCAAACTCGAGTATCCGGCACACGCAGTCGCCGATGACCGTGCTCCGCAGATGTCCGACGTGCATCTCCTTGGCCAGATTAGGGCTGGAGAAGTCGACGGCCGCCACCTGCCGGTCCGCTGCCGGCTCGAGATCCAGCCGATCATCCTCGCCGGCCGGTCCCACTGACTGCAACTGAGCAGCGACGTAGGGCACCTTGAGGCGCAGATTCACGAATCCCGGGCCGGCAATCTCCGGCGGCTCGCAGAGGTCATCGATGGTCAGGTGTTCAACGATCCTGGTCGCCACATCGCGAGGCTTGGCTTTGACGCGTTTGGCCAGGGCCATGGCGCAGTTGGACTGGTAGTCGCCGAAGTCCGGGTTCTGTGACTGGCGAACCAATGGGTCGGCCGACCGCCCCTCCTCGCCGAAGGCAGCGGTAAGAGCGGTCTTGAACCGCGTCGAGATTTCCTGTGCGGTCGATTTCATGTGCGGGACTGTACGCCCACCGGGCCGCGCTGACAACATCCCGGCGCCTGCTACGACATTGGCCGGTGCCGCCCGGGCTGCGTCGTCCACGTGCGGGCGTCCGGGCGAACCAAAGTTCGCGGCACTTTACGATCCAGTGCTTCGGAGGCACTCCGCTAGGCGCTGGCCGGGCGCGACCAATCGATGCGCGGAGCGTCGCCCCAGAGGAGTTCCAGGTCGTAATACTCGCGATACTCGGGCTTGAAGATGTGGATCACCAGGTCCACGAAGTCGAGCAGGATCCAGTTGGCGGTTGAATACCCCGAAACTCGATACACCGGATCGCCGACCTTGCGGCCATAGTCCTTTATCATGTCGCAGACCGTCTGCATCTGCCGATCGGAGGTCCCCGAACAGACCAGAAAGAAATCGGCCACCGGCGACAGACCTCGGAGGTCCATCAAGGTCACGTCCTCGGCGTTGTGGTCCTGGGCGATGCGGGCCGCTTCAATGGCGAACTGTTCGGCTTCAATCTTCGACATGACGGGAGCATACTGAAAAACGCGCCCGGGGCCAAGAGAGCCTGTCTCTCCGAGCCCCGGGCGACTTGACTACGTATAACCGGACAAGCCGGGCATCAGCCCGGTGTTGCCCGCTCTGCTTCTAACCGAGCCCCAGCAGTTCCGAAATCTGCGGTGCGTACTTAACGATCAGGCCTGCGAACACCACGCTGACCATGCTCATCAGCTTGATCAGGATGTTCAAGCTGGGACCAGAAGTGTCTTTGAAGGGGTCGCCTACAGTATCACCAACGACGCCGGCCTTGTGGTCTTCGGAACCCTTGCCGTAGATGATGGCTCCTGGGTTGCCCGCCTTCACCGCCAGGTCCGCTCGGTTGACGAGGTCCTGCCGGATCGAACCAGGCAGCTTGTTCCGAACCGAGGGGTCGTCAACGATCTCCTGGGCGGTGATCTTGCCGTAGGTCTCGATCAACTTCTTGGCGTTGTCCCAGGCGCCGCCGGCGTTGGCCATGAAGATGGCCACCGCGAACCCGCTGGTCAGGCCGCCGGCCAGCAGTCCCATCACTCCCGCCGCGCCAAACACCAGCCCCACTACGATCGGAATGACGATGGCCAGCATCGAGGGGATGATCATCTCCTTCTGGGCGCCGGCGGTCGAGATGGCCACGCAGTCGGCGTAGTTGGGGTACTTCTGGCCCTCAACCTCCACCTGCTTGCGCGGCCAGTTGTCCGGGTCCTGCACGAACGCCTCGTCCTTGCCCTCGCCCCGGAGGTACTGGCGGACCTTCTCAAACTGACGGCGGCACTCGATCATCATCTCGTTGGCCGCCCGCCCCACCGCCTTCATGGTCATGGCGCAAAACAGGAAGGCCAGCAGCACACCGCAGAACATGCCGCAGAGCACCTTGGGGTTCATCAGGGTGACGTTGTAGAAATCCATGAACTGCTGTAGCGAGGCTCGGCGCGACGGCACGAGTTCCAACCTGAAGTCCTGCCCCTCGACAGTTCCAACTCGAATGTATCCCTCGGACTTGCTCCCGATCGCGCCCAGGTTCACCTTGGTCACCCCCGCTTCGAGTTGTTCGCGGTCTTCCGCGGGCAGGGCGTGATAGTTGAGCGTCATTAGAGCGCCGAAGTCGTCACTGCTGTCACCATCGGTGAGACGGGTGCCGAACTTACCGTAGCCCATGTAGACGGCTTCGTCCGGTGCGGCCGCCGTGTACACGTCG
>JANQGB010000342.1 GCA_028277545.1 Phycisphaerae bacterium
GCCGACGGCGCGCAGTGACCGTTGCAGTCGTTGATCTCATTGCAGAGACAGGAGCCGCTGGTCGGACAACTGGCGTATCCAGTCAGCCAAGTCCCGCCAGCACCCTCACATTCTGCCTGGGAGACCTCAAAGCACGCATCGTCGTAACAGCAGACGCCTTCGCCGCCGCAATCCGGGCTGCAGTTGCCCGAGGTACAGTCACCAGCGTCGCAGTCAAACTCGGGGCAGTTCAAATAGATCGGCACACCTCCATGCGTATACGCCCCGTCGTCGCAGTAGCCATCGCCCACCCAGTCCTGCGGAGCACAGTTGCCACAGCAGTCCGGTATTTCTGGCGGGGGAGCGTCAAATATGCAATCGACCCAGCAGCCAACCAATGCAGTGACATCGCAAGGGACACCGCAAAGAACTACGCCCGCCGTAACGCACACGACGCACGTCGGAGGCGTCACACACGCAGGTATGCAGGCGACCACGGCTGCGATTGCGCAAATGTACTGCCCCGTAGTGGGATAGCAGCTGAATGCAGCCAGGCAGTCTGAGTA
This sequence comes from Phycisphaerae bacterium, assembly GCA_028277545.1. GTDB lineage: Bacteria > Planctomycetota > Phycisphaerae > UBA1845 > UBA1845 > JANQGB01. Next base: position 546 of record JANQGB010000342.1, read on the forward strand.
ACAGCCCGGGCATTCGTCGGCCCGCAACAGAGCCAATGCATCAGGCAGAGCCATCTCGTCCGGGGCGTACGAAATGCTGTGGCCGAGGGGGCCCGTGACCGTCACCAGCGAGACCGGGTCAGCTAGTTGGGCGGATTTCATGCCTAGTAATTCAGCGGCCTCCACTGGGTCTCCAAGCCCTTGGGCCGCCTGTACGAGAGCATCGAAGTCGTCAAAGGTGAACGTCGAGGAGTGCTCGATGACGACCCCGCCAAACGGCGTGCCCCCCCCCGCCAGGAGATCCATCGCCTCATGGAGCCGCACAACCAGGCTGCACGTGAGCAGGTTCTCTTCCCTCTTAATGGCAAAAGCACTTGTAGCTAGTTCGACCGTTCCTGCTTCGATGGTCGCCACGAAGTACGAGTCCTGCTGCTGAAAGAGCACACCCGAGAGATCGGCACCACCCCCGCGCATGGCAATGATGGAAGCTCTGCTCACACTGCCGTGCACAGGAGCGACGTCGACGTCACCGATGGTCGCCAGCCCCGAGGCCCGAGCCTGTTGGGTGAAAACGGCTCGCAGTGCGGCCGTGTCAACCTCAATCTCCTCGGCTGGACGCAAACTCCGACGGGGCCGTTCAACGGACTCATCGTGCTGTTCATCCTTCCTCACCGGGGAAGCGAGAGCCGCCCAGCGATCAAACTTGCCCGACGTCTCATACGATCGCGCCGGCGCCACGAGAGCAGTCCAGCGTACGAACTTGGCTGATGCTCCGTCCTGCTCCGTCGAGGTGGAATCTCCAGCGAGAATCGCCTGTAGGTCCGTTTCCTTAGCGAACCAGCCGACCGGCGACTGCTGCTCCGCACCAGTTGCCACCGCCACGTCGTTGTCACCGCGGCTCTGTTGCCCGGAGCTACCCGACTCGCGCCACCCAACACCTGGCTGGGCAACCGAACTATTTTCCTCAACGGGCCGGCGCGCCGCTTCAGCCAAAGGAGCCTCCTCCGCAACATCGCGATCGGGCTCCATTACCGGCTGAGCCGCCAAGACGGCGAGTCCACCGTTCGCAATGGCCAACCCAAACATAAGGGCAACGAGCGTCTTCTTTTCTTTAGGTGCCTTCATGATGCCTTCTCCTGAGATAAAGGACTGATCCCTGTTCTTGTCGCTCCCAAGCGTTTGAGTTTCCAGCAGACCGTCAGAGCGCCGAGCCACTTCCCTGGGCGCGCCGCAACAAAGATATGCCGCCCGCATGACGGAGTATCATCGCACCCTCGACAATACGTCTCACAATGCAGAGTAGCCGCGAGCCCGATGGGGTCACCATGATCCGATAATTACCCCACCCTGGCTCTGGCGGCGAGCGCGCAGCATACCGCTCCAGCCAATTCCTTTGACTGCTCACGGATCTGCGATAGAATAGAATGGGTTCGGAACGACTCGGCCACGAGTTGTCCCGGACTCGCCTGGGCGGGCTGGCGGACTGCATCCAGATACGACCGCCGGTCCGTCCTACTTATCGCCGATCTAAGATCTTCCCTTCCGCTATCGTATCCTCCATAAGCACGTTTTGACGTCTGCGGTGCTCTTGCCCTCGCGTGGCATCACGGCCCTGGCGTGGCCTCGTGAGCGACCCGCGCCACCCCGGCAGCCGCACAGAATTCCGGTTCACGGGGATCACCACTCTCCAGACGCTCGCCGTCGTCACTGGCTTCCGCCACACTACCCAAAAGATCATCGTCGTGCGACCCTGGCCACATTCCACTTCGCTTAATCCTCGCGATCGCCACCGTCAGCGCAACAGTTGCCACCTGGGCAAGCGAACTCGCCGCCGCAACCTCCGCCATATGGACAGAGACCACCCAACTCCGTGGCGCTTGGCACTCTGTAGCGTTCGGCACGGCCACCACCGCCAGGACGCGACGCCGAGTTGCACGCAACGGTCGAGCCGTCGACCATTGGCGTGGCCAAGCCGACCAGGGTAGATAGGCTCGGAAGGACCACCGCTACCCTCTCTCTGTTGCTCAGCCCGCAAGCGCCAACACGGGGTGACGCCAGATGTTGGGCAGGCTTGGCGGATACACCAATTCGCGTCCTAGGCATCGTGACCATCAGACTTGGGTCGTCAGCCCTCTCTCCAATCGTCGTTTCCTGCGGCCGATATTGTGTCGGTAGATCGGCAGTAGAGTAACACACTGGTCGCTCCAGCGTCAACACCCTAGCGCCAAAAAAGCATGCGTCAAACGGCGACGCGGAGCGCACAAAAGTGCCACTGATGTTGCGTCGGCGCGTGGCTGCCACGCAGGGATGGTTGCATCGGTGCTTTAAGCAGGCATGAACTTAACTCGAATGCGGACACCAGAGCGGCCAGGGATAGCCGCAGGCTGAAGCGCAACTGGACTAGGTAATTGCGTCGAACGGCATGGTCGGCAAAACAGGGAGATCATTCGGTCCCTTTTCTGAAAGTGCCATGACCTAGCCAGAGCAAAACGCTTAGTCTCCTGTCCTTCCGCGTCCCACTTCTGGCTCCTCCCTTCGGTTTCCTGTCTCCTCCACTACTTCCGGCCAAACGCCAGCCTGAACGAGTTCACCCGCGCCTTGAACACCCCCTCGCACACGGCCGGGTCGGCCTCCATGATCTTCCGCGCTTCTTCGATGTTCGCCGCCTCAAAAACCACGATACCCGGCGTCGGCATCTCCAGGGGCGGAGCGTCGCCGCCGGTGGCCGGATAGGCGGGCGGATCGAAACATGGGCCCGCCAGAACCAGCGTGCCCTCGTCCAGAAGTCGCTTGATGTAGGCCGCGTGCCTGCTGACCGCGTCGGTCTCTTGCGGAGTCGGCTTGTCGAAGAACCCCTCTCTGGCCGGTCGAATGAAGTACACGAAGTGCCGCGGTGTGGGCTGCTCCGCGTGCGTGGGCCCCGACTCGCTTGGCTCCGCTTGCGTGGGCCCCGGAATGCCCGGCTCACCCCACTCCAGCGGGCCGGACTCGAACCGCTGCTGCAGGTTGGCCAGCACCCGTCCCCAGGCCGGCTGGAAGTAGGCGAACACCGCGTCCCACTGCTCCCCTTCCCCCCACCCGGCATGCGTAATCGTGACCTTGGTCCGGCCCTGGCCGGCCTCGGAGAATCGAATCACCACGAAGGTCCGCTGTCGCCGTATATCCGGGAACTTAGGCGGCGCGTTCCAGGTGAAGGAGAGCATCTCCTCCGGCACGAAGCTCAGCACCTTGCACCCCTCGGACCCCCGCTGGCCGGCCGGGGCCGTCATATCAAAGTAGATCTCGTAGGGCCCGTTCAGCCGCAGCTCGATGTGGGCGGCGGAGGCAAAGAAGGTCGTCGCCCCCTGCGTGGTCGTGAACGCCTTCCACACCTCGGGCCGGGGCGCGTCCACGGTGACCTCTCTGTCGATCGTCCGAGTATGGCTCATGGAGTTTTCCTCTCCCAGCGCGGTACCTGCCCCCACGGCGAGCGCTCCGAGTACCACAGCAATGGCTACGCAGTGTCCCCAAGTCCTGGTCATAAGGTCGCCCTTTCTTTCTCCTGGTTCCGAGGCCCGCACCAACTGATGGAGGCGGATTATGCCCCAGGGCGGAGGAGCGAGCAACTACAGGTTTACTTTAGCGCGGCGTTCCCGTCCCAGGCATGGTCCGTAGCCGGGAGGTTGGCTGATGCCGCGAGCCGGGTGCACCCGATGATCCGGTAGTGGCTGTACCTCCGCCGAACGGTGGGGCACGAATTGGAGACCGCGTCCCCGCGATGCTACAATGCGTTGGCAGGCGGATAGCGCCGGCGCGGGCGCGGGCCGTTTGCCATCGCCCCGGCCTGGCCTCGGGGCGGCTGACGGGGCAAGTGATTAAACTCAGGCATACCGGTCGTTGCGGTTGGTCCGGCGGGGTGTGCCCGGCAGGCGACGGACCAAGGCGACCGAGAGGAAGTGTCGGTAGATGACACAACGATTACACGCGGGCTGGCTGCTCCCGATATTGCTCTGCTGTTTGTTGACCGGATGTGCGGTGGGGCAGAGGCCCGGACAGGGGCAGAAGCTCCGCCTAACCGAACAAGCCAGCGGCGGTTCGTACTGGCTTTACCTGCCTGAGGGATACGACGAAGAGACGGCCACCGGCCACCGCTTCCCCCTGGTGATGACATTTCACGGCATGAAGCCGTTTGACAACGCCCACTCGCAGATTCGCGAATGGCAGCAGGAGGCCGACCGATACGGATACGTGGTCTGTGCCCCGGAACTCCTCACGCCCGACCTGATGAGTCCGCTGCCACTGGGCAACGTCACCGGGTCGCTCAAGGTCGACGAGCGGCGCATCCTGGCCATCATGGACGAGCTCGCCCGAACTACGAACAT
>JANQGB010000345.1 GCA_028277545.1 Phycisphaerae bacterium
TCGTCCTCACCCTTGAACGGGCCGCCGTGCCCATCGAAGTACACCAGGTTGGTGCTCTTGCCTCCGATGTGGTACGGATTGCGCGGCAGCGGGTTGTGCGAGCCTCCCGACGAGTCTGCTGGGTTCTGGCCAACGAGTTGCCAAGTGCCCAGCATCACGTCCTCAAACTGCCCGGGCAGCGTCATCGTTCGGCGGAAGTCCCACCACGCGTCGCCGATCATCCACTCCTGGCTGATTCGGTTGATGGCCGCGATCTTCTTGGGCGGCTGGTACGCTGAGTCCTGCGGGTTGGCCCCGTGTCCGGCCACCCAGCCCTCCCAGGTGACGCCGATGTTGGTCCAACCGAAGTAACGATCAGGACTTGTGTTAGCCCAGGAGTTGATCAGGTAATTGAAGGGGCGGCTCCAATTCGGATTCCCGTTGACATTCGGGATGAAGTTCATTGCGGGGTTCTTCTGCACTGCGGTCGGGCAAGTTGCCAGAGCGTCCACGTACTCCAGCGAGGTGTCATTCTTGCTGAGCAGCGGTCCTAACCGGGCAAGAAGGAACCACGGCCGCTGGGTGTCAGGGTCCATCGGCGTGAACATGCTGTCCACATCCGCGGTCGAACGATAGATCGGCGGATGAAGCGGCCCCGGCAGGGTGCCACCGTTTGGCTGGAGATATAAGTTCACCCCCTGCCCCATCGAGCGCAGGTTCGCCAGGCACTTGACCGAGCGGGCCTGCTCTCGCGCCGACTTAAGGCTGGGCAGCAATATCGCGATCAAGAGGGCGATGATCGAAACCACCACCAGCAGTTCGATCAGCGTGAATCCACGCGCCTGTTTGGCGACACGCGTCCGTTGCGTTGTTTTTGTGAAAGCGCTGCTCATTTTACCACCCTAAAGTGTGTGACAGTGACCCGACCCGTGGCTACAACAGGCTTCCAATCCCTCCGTTCTGCTAGGCGCACGCGCGCTCTTCCCAGCGGCGCCGTGCGTGACATGTTCACGGCGGCGGCCTGACGCGAGCGGCGCTTGCGCACCGCCCCTCAAGCCTGGCCATGTGATATATAACAATTATGGCCGGCGCTGTTCCCGAATACAACCCCTTATAGGGAATTATTTTAGGCTTGGCGGGCCACACACCGCTGGTACTATGGGAATGGCGGGCCCTTTCGGTAACCACCTGCTGGAACGAAGATTATCGACATGGCCCGCGCTTGGTACACTATGATACAGGGAGCGGAAGCGTTCGGTCCCGTGGGTCGGCGTCAGGGAGCGCGGGCATAGGACCGCTTGGGAACGGGAGGAAGCGATGAACCACCGGGACAGGAAGCGCCGCAACACAGCGGTCGCAGCAGGGCTGCTGCTGAGCGTGACCGTGTTGTGCGGAGGTGCCGCAGCGCAAGATCCGGAGTTTCGGGCCATGTGGGTCACCCGATTCGAGTGGCCGAGCTCCAATCCGGCAGTGAGCCAGGCGACTATCGACGATGTGATGCAGGATCTGGCGGCAAGCAACTTCAACGCCGTGTTCTTCCAGGTGCGCGGCCAGGCAGACGTGCTCTATCCATCGCCGGACGAGGTCTGGTCACCCTTGATCGGTGGCGTGGATCCTGGCTGGGATCCTTTGGCGTACGCCATTGACGCTGCCCACGCCAACGGGATCGAATTCCATGCCTACATCAACACTCACACCTGTTGGCAGAGCAGTTCTGACACTCCGCCGACCAATCCCGACCACTTGTTCTTTGCCCATTGTAACGCCGCCGACCCGGCGGCCCGGGATTGGCTGATCCACGACGTATCCGGACAGCCCGTCCAGTGGCACGAGAGCGATTACGTCTGGATCGCCCCGGGTGTGCCGGAGTTTCAGGCCTACATCAGGCGCCAAGTACTACACGTGGTCGAGAACTACGACGTGGACGGCGTACACTTCGATCGAATCCGCACACCGAACTCTGGCTTCTCGTATGATCCCATCAGCCTGGCCCGCTTCAGCGATCCGCAGAGCAATCCCAACGCACTGGACTTCAGCCATTGGACCCGCGATCAGATCACTCGCAACGTGCGCGACATCTACGCTGAGATTGCGGCGGTCAAGCCTCAGCTCAAGGTCAGTGCCGCGGTCTTCCCCAACTCCGTGACGGCGCCCTCGTCCCAGCACCAGGAGGCGCTGGTGTGGGCCCAGACCGGAGGCATGGATACTCTGGTGCCGATGATGTACTTCACGGGAGGTGCCGGTTCGACCTGGGACACCAGGCTTCAGCAGTGGCTGGCCGGCAGCGGTGGACGGCACGTAGTGGCCGGTCAGATCACCACCGAGGGCCAGAGCGCCCTGCTCGATCAGATCGGCCTGACCAGACTGCGTGGCGGCGAAGGGAACAGCATCTTCTCCTGGGGCTCCTTTACACTCTGGGCCCCTTATCTGGCGCAAGTGTATCAGACGCCGGTCGCGCTTCCCGCCATGGCCTGGAAGGACACCCCCGCAACAGGCATCGTTTACGGCTATGTAACCTCCGGGGACGGATCATCGCCGGTCATCGACGCCCAGGTGACGCGCTCGGGCTCGGCCTACGTCGGACTGGCGACTGGCGACGGTTTCTACTCTTTCCTGCTCGTACCGCCTGGTACGTACACCCTGACGGCCTCTCACCCCGGCTACGGCGAGACCGTGCTGCCCGGCGTGGAGGTGTTGGCTGGCGAGGTAACCCGGCGGGACATCGATCTGGGGGTTCTGCTGCCTCCGGTCATTGCCGAGGTCTCGCCCGACCCGGACCAGGCCGTTGTTCAGCATGAGTACGCCCGTCAACTGATCCTGACCCAGGGCACCGCTGATTCCTGGATCATGTTGGATGGTCCGCCGGGGGCTTCGGTTGATACCACCGGTCGGGTCAGCGGGTGGACACCCGCCGGTGCGGACGCGGGGCAGACTTTTGACTTCGCCGTTCGCGCCTCCAACGCCACCACCAGCGACGACGAGTCCTGGACGGTGACGGTAATCGACGCACCTCCGTGTGCAACGATCAGCATCACGGATTTCGAGGGCTTTGCCAGCGGGGCCCAGGTGCTGTTCAATCGGCCCCGTTTCAGCGGAACCACAATTGGGGACCTCGCTACTGAGCCGGACCAGGCTGAAGTGACCGACGCCGTGGATGCCTTTAGCGGCGACTCCTGTTCGGTCGTTCGATGGCGGTATCTCGACACGTCCCCGGAGCGGTGGATGCGACTCACCACGTTCAACGCGGACAGCGTGCCGAACCCGACGATCCAGCTCGATCGCCCCTTGCGCGTTCGGGTGCGTGTTGACGCCGGACGCTTCCGCCTGGCGGTAGGAGTCCGTGAGACAGCGACCACGGCAGAGTTGGGCGCCGACGGTGGCACGTCAGGTTCCATAGAGTGGATCGGAGCCGCAAGCGACATGGATGGTGCGCCGCAGGGGGTGCTGGTAGAGGCTAATCCTGGCGTCTGGCAGACCTTCTTATTCGATCCCCTGTCCGACCCGATCCACAGCTTCACCGGCGACGGCGCTCTGGCCACGGTCACCAACCGGGGCGTATTCGAGCATCTGGCGTTCTCGGTGGTGGATACCGTGGGCCCGCTGACCGTCTACATCGACGATGTCGACCTGCTCTGCGGGCTTCCGGCTTTTGGCGACCTGAACCATGACGGAGACGTGGGCCTGGATGACTATGCGCTGTTCCACGACTGCCGCCAGGGGCCGGGCGTGACGGTGGCCGGCGCGTGCCTTGAGGCTGACTCAGACGGTGATGCGGACGTGGATCTTGGCGATGCCGCGGCGTTGCTCGCGGCTTTCACAGACGGGAACTGAACCACCGGCCCAAGCTGACCGGCCGCCGCCAGTTATGCCGGACGGCCCGGCGGGGGCAGGAAGGGTGAGCGACGGGACTTGAACCCGCGACCTCTAGGACCACAACCTAGCGCTCTAGCCGGCTGAGCTACGCCCACCACGATATGCGGCCGGCGGCCCCGCATGGCGAGTTCGCCGCCGCCCGGTTCAGGGGGCAGCATACCGGTTTGGCTGTCCGGGTTCAAGTTGTCGGGCCTGCGGTAGCGGGACTGCAACCACGGCGATTGTCGGGGCTTATAAGGTGTCGTAGAGTGATGCGAACGATGCGAGAAAGATCGCTCATCCTGCTATTCGTGGCCTGCACGGGGCTGGCCTTGTCATGCGGTGCGTGCAACGACCCGGCCGCTGCCCGGGCGGAGTCCATCCGTCGCGAGAGAATCGAGGACTTGGCCCAACTTTACGCTGAGCGGGAACAGGACAGTCCCCGCCGAATGCAACAGACCCTCGACTACGCCACCCAGTCGGAGCGCTGGCATGCCCGGCATCGCCGGAACAACGCCGAGCTGCTGGAGAAGAGATGGCGCTTCGAAGTTGAGCGTTGGCAGAATCAATCCCGGTACGAGCAGGCGATCCGCGAGGCCCTGGATGGCGATCAACGAAGCGCCGAGTGGGCGATTCGCAAGATGTTCTACTGATCCGGCCCCCGGCTCTACCAGCTACGAACGAGCTGTGCTCCCGCCCCTGGTGAAGCGACACTCGCGTGTC
>JANQGB010000682.1 GCA_028277545.1 Phycisphaerae bacterium
AACCATGCCGGCGACCTGCTGGCGGAGGTCTCACCCGGCGACGCCACCGTGGGCCAGCGACGCCGCGACTTCACCTACGACGATGCCGGCAGACTGGACACCGAGTCGGACTCGGCCGGCGGCTTCATCGACTACGACCACGACGGTCGCGGCAACGTGGTGAGAGCGACTCGAACGCTCAACGACAGCGAGAACGCGGTTACCGACCTGGTCTACGACGCCCTGTCGCGCCCCGTTCAGGAAACCGCCCCCGCGGACCAGTTCGGGCAGAGGCACTACCGCACGACCTTATACGACTCCCGGGGGCACATGCTGCTCAACACGACCTTCGAGCAGGCGGGCCGGGGCCAGCGCGGCTCGGCATCCGCTGGCGTGCCCGTCTCGCAGGCCGTGCTCGAGTTCGACCAGGCCGGGCGCCTGGCCCGTTCCATCAGGAAGAAGGTTCCCGTCACAGACCCCGTGTCAGCGCTGGAGTACGAACTCGATCAGGATCGGGTCACGACCTACGGCTGGTGGGATGCCGACGGGCGTGTCAGTGCCGTTGTCGGCTACAACATGGAGCAGACGACCGAGCACGCGACGGAGACCCAGATCGACGGTCTCGGACGGACCACCAAGACCATCGAGCCCGTGGGCAGTTACGTGGAGCAGGTCTTCCGGGCCGAGGATGGGCTCGTAGACCGGACCGAGGACTTCAACGGCGTTCACACCCTGACCACCACCTTTGAGTACGACGGCTTTGCCCGACGAAACAGCGAGTGGCGCAACGACGAAACGACCGCCCTGACCTACATCCACGATGGCCTGGACCGCATCGTGTCGGTCACCGACCGGCGCGGTGTGACTACGCTGACCGAGTATGACCTGGCCGGGCGGCGCATCAAGGTCATCGAGGACGCCGGCAGCCCCCCGTGCCTCAATCGCACCAGCGAGTTCGATTACAACCGGCTCGATCAGCAGGTAACCGCCACCGCGCACAACCACCGACCGGAAGCGGGCGTCTTCGAGCAGGTAACGCAGTACCGCTACGATCCGTTCGACCGTCTGACCCGAGTCGACTCGCCGGACACCGACGAACCGCTACAGTACGAGTACGACGGGGCCGGTAGGCTCGCGCAGCGCACCGACCCCCGCGGCTGGGTGACCACCTATCAGCACGACCCTCGCGGCCTGCGTATCGCCAGCACCGCCGTGGACCACAACGGCGCCACGGTCGCCCGTAATGACTACGAATACGACACCCTCGGCCGCCTCACCGTGGCCGCGCGTAGTGTGCCCCCGTACCTCGACGAAGATGCCGCCAGAACCACGCGTACGTACGATGCTCACGACAACTTGATCAGCGAGACCCATCGCGTCTGGCGAAGCCCCTACAAGCAACTCGAACGTGACATCCAGTACGTAGACCACGATCAGGCCGGCAACGTCCTCCTCATGCGTTACTCCAAACGTACTGGCGAAGGTTCTTACTCCATCCCAACACTGACCATTAGCTACGATGGCCTGAATCGCGTGCAGACAGTGCGGCGTGAGTTGCCGCTGCCGGAGCTGGATCTCATCGTCTACCACTACGAAGGCCGGTGGCTCGAGTCGCGCTGTCTGTCCGGCGAGGACGGAGACGGCTACCTCTCGGCTTACGACTGCGACGAGCTGCACCGAGTGGCGGAGATCACTCACGACAAGGCTGGCGCCTGTACGTTACCGCCTGAGGCGGCAAGTGAGCCTGCGCCTCACTGGTCGTATGCCTACGACGCTAACGACAACCTGACCAGACGCATCAAACAGGTCTGGATGGTCGATCAAGACGACCATGCAATACAGGACAACTACTACGACGACTATACCTACGACCACCTGAACCGTCTTGTTAGGTGGGAGGCCTACAACGGGAACAGCCCGACCGTATTACTACAAGACGAGAACGTCATCCTGGACCTGGCCGGCAACCGGCGGTTCTATTCCAGGCAGGGTCAGACCACAACGCTCTACAGAATCGATGATCCGTCCAATCGCTATGACAAGATCTCCACGTCAGACGGCGAGTTGCAGGCTGTCGAGTACGATGCCGCCGGCAACGTCATCAAGGATGAGTACGACCGCCAGTTTTCGTACGACGAGGACAACCGCTTGGTGACGGTTGGTAAAGACAATGACATCGACTCCTTCGGCCGCTACGACTACGACGCCCTGGGCAGGCGAGTCCGGGCCTTAACGCGCTGCGATGACGACGACGAGATCATCTCGCTGTACGCCCAGGGGCGGGCCCTTGAGGAGCGCCGCTTCATCACAACTCCGACCGGTGCCTGGGTAGACATCCCCCTGCGCCAGTTCTTCAAGGGCTACACCTACGTAAATGAGCCGGCCATCACCACCGCGCATGACGAGGACCAGTCAGTCACTCAGCGAACTTATTCGTTACTGGGGCACAACTACTGCCCCAAGACGGTTCACATTGAGGGTGCCGGCGAGTGGAGTTCGCCTAAGGTCTTGCCGGATCCGCCGTTCTCCGGCCTGGGTCCGACGGCGCCCTGCGGTGAGACCCGGCGGTCAGCCTGGGCTGCCCCCGGCCGCAGCGACGAGCCGGGCCTCGGAGACGTGGACGGTGACGGCATAGTAGCAGTCGCTGACGGCGTGCTCATCCGACGGGCGTTGGACACCGACGACGCCACCTGCGATCTCAACGCCGACGGCCTGGTAGACACCACCGACCTGCAGATCTGGCGCGACCACCTGGGGCAGGTCAGCGACCTGACCACGGACAGCCCCTTCGCCAACGGCGACTTCGGGCTCCACGGCCAGCGGGTCGAAGTCTTCCCCGACGGCACCGCCCTGGTGCTCTTCGGGGCCAGGCACTACAACCCCCACCACGGCCGCTGGCTCCAGACCGACCCCCTCGGCCCCTGGG
>JANQGB010000489.1 GCA_028277545.1 Phycisphaerae bacterium
GACTCGGGGTCGTAGCGGCGCCCGGTGAACAGATAGGGGTTGCCGATCTGGGAGCCCTCCAGTTCGATCCCCGCCGAGTCGAAGAACAAGGGGCCGCCGAAGTCGAGGTAGTCGTACCGCTCGGACACGGCGCCGGCCGCGTCCGTTACGGCCACCACGTTGTGAAGATCGTCGCAGTGGTAGTAGTAGTCCTCCGGGCTGCCGCTGGCGTCGACGTCGCGCTGCATGTTCAGCACCTCGTCGATGTAACGTCCATAGACGTACGTGGCCAACGGCTGCCCCTCCCCGTCCTGCTCCTCACAGACCCGCCACCCGTCGTAGAAGTATTGCGTCTGCGCCGCGGTATCGTCGGCGTCCACCACCCGCGCGATCCGCCGACCCAGCGCGTCGTAGGCGTAGGTGTGTCTCTGACCGGCCGCCATGTCGACGTACTCGACCATCCGATCGCGATAGTCATAGCTGATCAGGGCCGCGCAACCATCGCTGATCGTGGTTCCGAAGAGCCGCTGGAAGCTGGCATAATCGCGCAGGTCCACGTCGTGATCCTCGCCTTCCAGGTCGAAGGCCTGGCACCAGGGACTGCCGGCAGTCGGATCGTCCGCCCCGTTCAGGCAATCGGCGAGGACGGCGAACTCGTCCAGGTCCGTGTGGCCGATGCAATAGACGTCACCGGCGCCGACCGTAGTCAGGTTCCCGTTGCGGTCGTAGCTGCGTACATCGTCGGGCGTGGTGGTGTATTGATTGGCCTCGCCGTCGAACAGCGGCGGTCCCGCCACCCGGGTGTAGTATCCGACCCCGAGCCCCGGGTTGCCGCCGACGAAGATTCGGTTGCCCACGTTGTCGAGGAAGAACGCGGTGTCGCGAACCACGCTCCTGGCCGGATCATTGACCGTGGTGTGAGCCAAACGGTAGATCGAGTCGTAGGTGTAGTCGTGGACCTGTCGCGGTCCGCCAGGGCGCACGTCTGCCCGTTGGACCTTGTTATACATGCGATCCCAGGCGTACGTCCGCTGGTCTATGACGTTGTCGGCTCCTTCGGGATCGAACGCGTGCCTCATGCCCACGATACGCCGCACGTTGTCGTAGGTGAAATCGGTTTGGGTGTTGTTGCCGAAGGTGCGCCGTTCGGTCCGCGCCGGGCCAACGTAGTCGTACTCAGCTATCAAGCCCCCGCCGTCCAAGATGCTCTGCAAGCGATTCAGTTCGTCGTAGGACCGCGTGATGGTCCGCCCACTTGGGTAGACGCAGGTAAGCTGGTTGCCTACGCCGTCGAACACGCTGGTGGTGACCTGGCCGTTGAGGGACTCGGCCACGGTTCGGGACAGCGAGTCGTAATCGCGAGTGACAATCGAGTCGTCATCCTCGGCGCGGACCATACGCGAGCGGCCATCAAAGGTGAACGTCTCCACCGTCGTGTCGTCTGTTACTCCTGGCCCGGGTACGACCACCCTCGATGCCACGCGGTTGAGCAGGTCAAACGTGGTGGTTGCCACGCTACCGTTGGCATCCGCTGCGATCACCACGTTGTCGTGCACGTCGTGGACAAACGTGTTCTGCGTGCCGTCGGCGCAGTCTTCCGTGACCAGGCGGTTCAGGGCGTCGTAGACGTAGCTCGTCGTGTTGCCGTTGTCGTCCGTCTCGGCCACCAGCCGCGACGAGTCGTCCCAGGTCTGCGTGGTAACCACGGTGCCGGCCGGGTTGCCGGTGCCAGTGCCGTCGTCGGTCAGGAAGCGCGTGGTAGTGGTGAGGCGGTTAAGCCCGTCGTAGGCATAGCGGACGATGTTGCCCGGGTCGATAGGATTCACCGGGCGCAGGGCGTCGATCAGCACTGTGCGGTTGTCTCGGGAGTCGTAGCCGTATTCTACTGTGTTGGCGTCGTCGTCCACCATCCTGATGCGGCGGTCGAGGTTGTCGTAGGCGTAACTGGTAACGAAGATTTCATCGGGCTCGCCCAGGTCTGACTTCTCGACTTGCGTAACGCTGAGCAGGTTGGAGTTCTGGTCATACTCATGGGTGCCGGTATTACCCTTGTGGTCGGTCATCACGCTGCGCCGGTTGGCGGTATCATAGGCAGTCAGTGCCTGATGGAGGTTGTCATCCACCATACGCGTCACCTGTGAGTTGTCGCTGTACTCGACATCGGTCGTGGCCAGGCCGTCGCCGATGGAAGTCTGCGTCTGCGTGTCAAACAACGCCGCTTCGAGGTGCGTCAATCGGTCCATGGCGTCGTAGGTTACGGTGACCTCCGAAAGCCGCACGTTGCCGGCCTGCCCCGGGACATCAAGGACCTCGCCGTCAATGCGTTCGCTGACTCGATTGCCGTTAGCGTCGTAATGAACAGTCGCCACGTTGCCCATTGGCCCAGTGGTACTCACCAGCCGGTCGTACCCGTCGTATGCGTAAGCGATTGCGCGCGGGCTGTCCTCCAGTCCCTGGCTCACCATCGTGCGGTTGCGATTGCCGTCGTAGTCGAACCGGGTGGTGACCTGGTCAGGGTCGCCCGTGGCTCGAATCTCCTGGAAGACCAGGTCGCGCTCATCGTAGAGCGTGCGGACGACGTTGGCCGGCTGGTTACCGTTGGTTGCTTCGCCCTTTCGCAGCAAGGTGTGATTGCGGTTAGCGTCGTACTCGTACTCGGTGACGACGAATTCGCCGGCGGGCAGCGTCGAGCAATCCAGATCGCCCGGCTCCAGGTCGGCGCTGCCCACCTCCTCGCAGATCCGAGCCTGCCGGTTGAGGATCTCTCGATCGTAAACCACCGAGAAATGGGCGTTGGCTTGTAGCACACCCTGATCATCGATGTTCTGCGTATCGATGCGCACGATGTTGTCGTTGGCATCGTAGAACGTGTCGGTCTCGTATCGAACGCCGCTGCCGTCAGTCACCTGGCGTGACGTTTCGCGAACCACCTGATCGAGCGCGTTGAAGGTGTAGAGGGCGTCGTGTCCGCGCGGGTCGATCCGGCGGATCAGGTTTCCACGGTCGTCGTACTCGAAGGTGGTGGTGAGGGCGAAACCAGCCGCGTCTACGATCTGCTGCCGTCTGTACCCGGCCTGCGGGCCGCTGGCGTAGTAGGTGAACTCGTCACGGCGGCGGTGTCCGCTGCCGTTGTCGGGCAGAACGTGGGCCGTCATCTGGCCGAAGTCGTTGTACTCCCAGTCCTCCACGATGCCGGCGATGCGGTGAACGGTCTGGGTGCGGTTGCCGGCGTCGTCGTAGCCGTGCACGGTCTCGTTGCCGCGACCGTCGACGTGCCGGGTCACGAAGTTGGTGCCGCAGCAGCCACCCAAGTCCACGTCGTATTCGAACAGCTCGACTATCTCGTCCTGGTCGCCACCCAGCGGGCCGGGCAGGCGGTGGACCTCCCGCAGGTTGCCGCGGGAGCGCCGCGGAGCGTCAGCGTCCAGGTCCATCTCGTAGACGTTCTCGGTGACGTTGCCGTTGGGGTGACTGATCCGGGTGACAAGTGAATCCTCGTTGTACTCAACCCGCGTCTCGAAGAAGGCCGGATCGCCGGGGCGGAGTTGGCCGGTTGGCCTGTTGAGTGTCTCGGTAGTGGCCGCGTCCGGATCCGGGGCCCGGCCGGTATAATCACGCTGGATCACCCCGCGGTTGCGGTCGTCGTAGAAGAACTCCTTGACGTTGCCCACCCTGTCGTTGGCGATGACCTTGATGACCGCGAAGTTGTTGCTCTCGTCCGGGGTCTGAGGAACATAAACCAGATCGATCATGTCGCCCGGTTCACCCCAGACCTGGCGCACCAAGCGGTCGAAGTTGGGGTTGGCCGGATCGGTGGTGTGCCGCGGATCGGCCTCGTCGACGGTGTGAGCGTAGGTGTTGACCAGGTAAGTCTGACCCTTGGGATCCGTGATAGTCAGCAGATCGTGGTTGAGCCGCTCGTCGGAAAAGCCCGTAGTGTAGGTGTAGATCGTCGTCTTGCCGGCCGGGTAGTCGTTGCCGTTCGGCGTGCCCACCACGACCGGTGTAGTGACCGACTTGAGGTCGCCGAGACTGCCGCCGGGCTCGATGCCGTCATAGTACTCATAGGTCACCTGCCTGCCGGCGTAGTCGGTTACTGATTCCACTAAGCCGTCGTCATTGTAGGCGATCGTCACGTCTCGGTTGTGGACCTCCGTGTCAAGGGTGTCATGGATGGTGACCAGCCGTCCCTGGGAATCGTACTCCAACGCGATGGTGTTACCGTTGCGGTCGCTGATGGCGCTGAGCTTGCCCTCGGTAGGGCTGCCGTCCAGGGCGTGGAACTGCCAGCTGCCGGTGTCCTGGAAGGTGAGGGTGAAGCTGTTGTCCGGGTTCTGGCTGATCTCTCGGAAGAACTCGCGATCAGCCCAGGTGCCACCTGGTTGGGCGGCATACGTATCCACTCGGGTGTTGCCGTCGTGAAGCTTCAGGTGTGCGTCAGCCCGCTCGAGGAACACGTTGTAGGAGAAGTCCCAACCCTGGCCAGCGGGAGTGTCGGGTCCGATCCGCGAGCGGTACTTGCGGCCCCAGACGAAATCCAGACCGCGCCCGCTGATGCGGAGATCCTCAGCACTCTCGTAGAACTCGCCGGAGAACAGATGTACCGGGTCGAGCCGCAACGAACCGTGGGGATCTTCGCATACGACGCAGTCGCACGGATCAGCCGGGGGCGAGTCTTTCGGTCCGGGCTCCAGGAGTGGATCGTCGTCCTCGTTGAGCGGTTCACACTCGTCGGGTATCCAGTTGCTGTTGATGTCCGTGCTCTCGCCGGTCGCAATATCCACGTCGTCGGGGAGGCCATTGCTGTTGCAGTCATCGCATTCATCCGGCACTCCATTGTTGTTGAGGTCGGTGCTGGTTCCGTCGGCGATATCGCACTCATCGGGAATGCCGTTGCTGTTGCAGTCCTCACTGAACCCGTCGGCGATGTCGAGATCGTCGGGGACGTTGTTGTCGTTGCAATCCGGCTCGCAGTCATCTGGAATGCCGTTCGTGTTGAGATCCGTGCTGGTTCCGTCAGCGAGATCGCACTCGTCGGGAACGTCGTTGGTGTTGCAGTCCTGGCTGGTTCCCTCCGCAATGTCTACATCATCGGGGATGCCGTTGCTGTTACAGTCCTGTACGCACGTAGTGTCATCCCCGCGGTAAGTTCCGCCGTTGTCCTCGCACGCAGCCTGCGTCACGCCTTCCACGCACGTGGAGTCCGTCAGGGAGCACGCCCCGATTGGCGGTAGTGTGCATTCCGGCGTGTGCAGGACGAACACGGAGGTGGAGCTGCCTGGCGGTGGTGGTCCGCCGCCGAAGCTGGTCACCTGGACGTAGTAGCTCACGCCCGCCGTCGTAGAGATGCACAGACAGGAGTCGCGCTCCGTGGAGGAAGTGTCGGCGTCGTAGCAGGAAGCGTCGGGGTCGGCCCCCGCGCCGGACAGCGTATCAGCGCAGTCGTCGTTCTCGCCCAGCAGCGTTCCTCCGCAGGCATCGAATACCCGAAGCACGGTGTTGTAATCTGAGTTGCACGTGTCGAAGACGGCAGCGCTGCTGAGGGCCTCGGCGCTGAAGAAGAGGCCGCAGGACGTCCCGTCGCCGAGGTAAGTGCCTCCGGCTCCCGTGCAGGCCGCCTCGCTGGAGACGTCGGCACAACTGAAATCGCCCAGACAGCACGCCCCGCCGGCCGGAGGCGTATCGCTGCAGACGACGCTCAGGTTGCCGGCCACGTCCGCTCCGCCGGCCCCTCCCAGGCGAATGAGATAGCCGGCTCCCGCCGTGGTGGACACGGTGACGGAGGACGCCGCCCCGCCGGCGCCGCACCCGGAGTCATCCGCGCACGCATGGCTGGTCATGGCGCCACAGTCAGAACCCGAGTACACTTCTAGGACCGTGTCAGGCCCGGCGCCGCTGTCACACGTCTCTACGGTCAGATCTCCGGTGCAGGACGCCGTGTGCGCGGACCAGATGTCGTTCCCAAAGTCCGGATCACATGGCGCGGGCGCGCCGGAGTCAAGAGTGGCTCCGGCTGTATCGTAGGGTGTGAGGCCGTCGGTTACGGCGGTCGCCTGTTCGCAGGTGTCGTTGACCGGCACGCCACATACCGGACCGGGACAGGTGGAGAAATCACCCTGGTATGTTCCGCCCAGGGTGGCGCATTCGACGCCGGTGAGGCCGTTGGTGCAACTGTCATCGGGCAGGCAGCATGCCCCAACCGCAGGCGTGGCGCTACAGAAGATGTTCAGATTACCGGCCACGTCGGCGCCGCCGGCGCCGGCCAAGCGAATAGTGTGTTCAGCTCCCACGGTGGCGGACACGGTTGCGGAGGACGCCGATCCGTCGGCACCGCACCCGGAGTCGTCCGCGCACGCTTGGCTGGTCATCGTGCCACAGTCCGAACCCAAGTAGACTTCGAGGACCGTGTCGGGGCCGGCGCCGCTGTCACAAGTCTCAACCGTCAACTCGCCCGTACAGATAGAGGTGTGCCTGAACCAAACGTCGTTCACAAACCCCGCATCACATGGTGCAGGAGCGCTCGCGTCGAGAGTAGCCCCGGCAGTGTCGTAAGCTGTGACCCCATCGCTGACAGCGGTCGCCTGGTCACAAGTGTCGCTGACCGGCACACCACAGAACGGACCGGGACAGGTGGAGAAGTCACCCTGGTAGGTTCCCCCCAGAGTAGCGCACTCGACCCCGGTCAGGCCGTTGGTGCAACTGTCGTCCGGCAGGCAGCACGCGCCGGTGAACTCGCCTACCTCAATACGGTATCTGAACTGGAGCGCGGTCACCGTTACTCCACTGACTCCGCCGAGCGTGAATCGGTCCTTCAGGTTCGTAGCCGTGGTACCGGCCGAGTTGAGATCGAAGGTGAGCAGCACGGAGCCTCCGGCGCCGAAGATGACTGCTTCGGCCTCGACGATGTCAAAGGGCGACACGCCAAGGTCCGGGTCGAGTGGATCACCCGGAACGCCCGGGCCGCCGGCGTCCTGCTTGGCCAGGTCGGCCCCCAGGACGTCGATCACATCGCCTGGGGCGCACTCGGTTCCGTTGGGCATCATGTCGGTGCCGTCGCCGGAGGCGGCCTGAATGGTTATCGTAACGGTGCCGTCGCCGTTAACCGTTTCGGTCTCGCTTATCTCAACGCTGGCGCCGCTGAAGGGGTTGTGGCCACATATCTCCGACAGACCATCGTAGATGAGTCCCAGGCAAGGCACTCCCGCCGAGTCTACCTCGGGCAGGTAATCGCTATCGGAATTGCAGAACCACAGCACCCCGAGATCGTACGTGTCGCCGAAGGCGCGCACACCCGGGCTGTCTGCCGTCAGCAGCCTGTGCCTCCCCGGCTGCCGTGATTGCGCCGCCAGCGCAAGGTCGGCCGAGGAGGAGGTCGACACTCGTCCCAAGGCGCCCGGCGTGGGAGTAGTCGACGCGTCCGACTTTGTATTCTCTGCCGTGCTTCGGCTGCCGGAGGACAGGGTGCATAGCAAAACCACGGCGAGCAGTCGTCTCGTGCATCGGCGGGATACTCCCCTGGCCTCGGCACCTGAACGAATCTCAGTATGGACACGGTATCGTGCGCTCTGAGTACACATGCCGCCCTCCTTACACAGAAAGCAAGCCGTTACTCCAGGCAGAAGTGAGTTTGGTTTAGGGTAATCCGATTCCCGAACAGTGATCATTATAGAGGTCCCAGCCGGGGCAGACCACAAACTGACGCGCGCGCCAGTGAACGCGACCGTCCTGCAGGCGAGCGCTCGAAGTCATGACAACCGCAAACCGAGTTCTGATGGCTACTAAGGAACTCTCGCCCTGCGGGCTGAACGAGCGGAACTGTGCCTATGCCGCCTCACAGAGCTCAGAAAGGAACGAAGTCACTAGTCTTGTGCGCTCTGAGCGCGGAGGACAGATACGTGGCACAAGCAGTCCACGATCGTCAGAGATGAGAGGAGGGCCTGAGGTTAGCGGCGAATGACGCGGGTAGTCATTGTTGGGGCCAGCAGTCGACCATACCGCCACGGGCGAGCGGGGCTACTTCCGCGCTCCAGTCGGCTGAAGGCCTTGCAGGCGTTTCGCGAACCGGGCTGCCCGGCGCGGGCTAAGCAGCCCGTCGCAATCGGACCCTGATACCGATGGTACCCAGGACGATGAATCCGAGGGCACCGGTGGTGGGTTCCGGCGCCCCGCCGGCCGACGGACCAGAGCCCATGGCCTCGTAGACCCACTGAACCGCTGCGACCTCGTCTGCCTGCGGCCCGGAGAAGGCCTCGGTGTACGACGGGTTCATCAGCGAGTTAGGCACCGCG
>JANQGB010000599.1 GCA_028277545.1 Phycisphaerae bacterium
TGGTTGGCGCCGGAGACGGGCGTGCCGCCGCAGCCGTCGGCCGGCGCCCTCGTCTGGCTGACCGTCGCCGGTGCCGTCGCCTCGTTGGCCGGCATCGCCATCGCCTTCCTTGCCGTGCGCCGGGAGCGTCAGGATCGGGGGCTCAGCAACATTCAGTTCCTCCTCAACTCCTGGTACGCAGACCGCCTCTACGACTGGATCATCGTTCGGCCCTATTTCTTCTTGTCGGGCGCTCTTCGGACCGTCATTGAAGCGGGCCTACTGGGCCTAGCGGCGCTCGGTTCGGTGGTGAGCATCCTCCATCTTGGACATCTTTTGCTCCGTGCCAGCGAAAACGGCTCCATGGCGCGTTACGCAAGTCTCATGGTGTTGGGAACCGTCGTCGTTCTCGCCTACTTGGCTTGGCAGTAGAGAGGTCCGCCCCGATGCTCAGCGCTCTCATCTTTCTGCCAATAGCCGCCGGCGCGATGATCTGGCTGTCGCTGCGATCGCGAAGCCACTGGGCGCGGATGGCTACCGTCGGCGTGATCGCCGCCGAGCTCCTCCTCGCATTGGCCCTTTGGATGACCGCCCCGGCGGACGGTTATTTCCTCCGCGAGCAGGTGGCGTGGATCCCCGACCTCGGCATCCAGTACCTTCTGGCGGCCGACGGAATCAGCATGGTGCTGGTGGTGCTGACCGCGTTCATCGCTTTGATCTCGGCGCTGGTGGCGTGGGACCGGGTCGACGACTGGCCGGTCTTCGGGGCGTTGCTGTTGTGGGTCCTGGGGGGATTGATGGGCGTGTTCCTCGCCCTCGATCTGGTGCTGTTCTATGTGTTCTGGGAAGGCATGCTGATTCCCATGTACTTCATGATCGCACGATGGGGGGAACGGCGTGGCGTTGCCTCAGCGTTCAAGTTCATGCTGTTCACCATCTCCGGCTCGCTGTTGATGATGGTCGCCTTGGTCGCCCTGTTCGTGGCGCACCAGCAAGAAACCGGCGTGGCCACGTTTGACTATTTCGTCCTGGTACAATCTCCGATGGGAGGGGACCTGGGATTCTGGCTGTTTTTGGGCTTCCTCGTCGCGTTCGCGGTCAAGATCCCGATGTTTCCGCTGCACCTTTGGGCGCCCGACACTTATACGGATGCCACACCCGCAACCACCATCATGCTGTCCGGCGCCATGGCCAATGGCGGCGCCTACGCCATCATGCGATTTTGCTTCCCGTTGTTTCCCGACGCCGCCGAGACCTTCGCCCCAGTGGGCATAGCCCTCGGAGCGGTGGGGGTGGTCTACGCCGGTTTGATTGCACTGGTGCAGCAGGACATCCGCCGCCTCGCGGCCTATTCCAGCATCAGCCATATGGGCCTTGTGGTCCTCGGCGTGTTTGCCTGGCAGCAACAGAGCCTCAACGGCGCCGTTGTGCTTTTGGTGGCACACGGTCTGGCGGTGGCCGGATTGTTCGCCGTGATCAGCATGCTCCAGGAGCGCGGCTACGGTCGTTCCTTCGAGGCGATGGGCGGTCTGTTCCGGATCATGCCCCGTCTCGGCGTGCTGCTGTTGTTCTTCACCTTGTCGGGAATGGGTTTGCCCGGACTCGCCAACTTCGCCGGCGAAATCCTCGTTCTGGCCGGCAGTTTCGAGGTGTCCTGGATCTGGACGACGGTGGCCGCATTCGGGATCATTGCCAGTGTGGCCTATTTCCTCCGGATGTACGAACGGGTCATGCTGGGCCCCTTGAAGGCCGA
>JANQGB010000609.1 GCA_028277545.1 Phycisphaerae bacterium
ATGCTGGTCATCGATCGCTCAGGCAGCATGCAGTACCCCGACGACGGGAGCGGATCGAAGCTGGAGGCGGCCAAGAACGCGGCCACGCTCTACATCGACGCGGTCAACGACAACGACCGGGTCGGCGTGGTCTGGTTCAGCGGTGACGAGAGCGAGTGCAACGACGACGCGACGGCGTCGGTCGGCCTGGGCACGGCAACGTCCAGCAAGCGCAGCAGCGCCAAGAGCTCGGTCAATGGGTTGACACCCAGCGGTTGGACCTCCATCGGAGACGGGCTATGGAAAGGTCAGGACGAGTTTGACGATTTCCCCCTGGACGACATGGACATCAAGACCATCGTCCTGCTGTCAGACGGCGACGAGAATGAGGCTCGCTTCTGGAACTCTTCGATCGATTGTGGCGGCTCTGATCTGGGTGATTCGGCCCGCAGCCGGCTGGAACCCAGCGACACGACGGTCAACGCCATCGCCTTCGGCCCCGAGTCAAACCAGGAGCTCATGCAGGCCATCGGCAGTCAGACCAACGGCGATTATAGCTACGTGCACGTGGCAGACTCGGCTGACAGCGGGCGAGGCTCGGCTGACTCCATGGTCAGCGACCTGGCGGAGACGTACATGGACCACCTGCAGAAGGCCCGCGGCCTCGAGCGAATCTTCTTCGAAGCCGACAACGCCGCAGGAGGCGCCACCACGACAGTGGAGATTCCGGTCGGCGAGGGTGGAGTTGAGGATGGAACGTTCTTCTTTAACTGGCCGGCCAGTGCCGGTCCGGCTGCCGTCGAGCTGCGCGATCCAAGTGACACGGTGATAACCGGCGCCCAGGCCACGATCTACTCCACGTCGACCCACGTCGTCTACCACATGGACTCCACGCTGGCCACAGGAACGTGGACCGCCAAGCTGACGCCGGACAACGACACGGACTACATCGCCGGACTGCTGGGCAAGCAACTTGCAGGCGTGCAGTTGTTGGCTGACGTGGCCCAGGTAGCCACCGGCGCCAGCTTCGGGACGCCTAATTACGGAGACTTCGAGCAGGGTGTGCCGGTGCGTATCCTGGCCCTGCTGACTGAGTCGCGGGGGTCGGTGGCGGGAGCCACCGTTTCCGCCGAAGTTCGCCGGCCGGACGGCACCTTGTCTTGCGCCCGCCTGATTCTTCGCGACGACGGCACCCAGGACGACGGTGAGCCGGGCGATGGCATATACGGGGCCATCTTCACCGATACCTTCCAGGCCGGGTCCGACGAGGGGGTAATCAACGACGACCCTCTGGAGCCCAATCCCGGCGGCACCGTCGGAACCTACCTGGTGTCGGTCCAGGCCAGCGGCACCAGCATCACCAAAGAGAGCTTCACCCGCTCGGCCAACGCCGCCTTCCATGTGTATGAAGCCATTCGCAACGACCAGGACGAAGACGGGCTGCGCGATACCTGGGAGAAGTACTATGGCACCAGCCTGACCTCCGATGACGCCCTGGACGATCCTGATGACGACGGCTCACACAACGCCCAGGAGCAGGAGAACGGAACCGACCCCTTCGATCAGGATACCGACGATGGTGGAGAGTCGGACCGCTCCGAGATTGCCCATGGCAGGTGCCCGCTCGATCCCACGGACGATCTGCTGCCCTGCCCGGAGGACGTTGGCGTTCTGGACGATACAGGTGACATGGACGAGGGCCTCCTGATGCCGCTGGCCAACCTGCTGTGGTTCCCGGTGTATCCCTCGTACGAGAAGATGCGCGTCTTCCGGGCCGAAGAAGCCGACCCCACCAACTTCGTGCAGGTTGCCGAGTTAGACCTGTCCGGGCCTCAGGATGGCAACTACTACGACACCGGACTGACAGACGGGGTCACGTACTTGTACCGTTTCCAGGCCGTGGGAGCCGAGGGAGCCTTGAGTTGCATGTCGCGCGTCGTACAGGGAACGGCGTTCGCCGAGCCCGTGCCGCCCTTGGGCTGGGTGGACGTTAACAACGGAACCGAGCAGATTGATTCGCTGGCCGTCTTGCTGACCTTGAACTTCACGACCGGAGCTGACAAGTACCGGGTCTCGAACACGCCCTTCGACGGCAGCGAGCCGCTGCTGGACCTGCCGGCCAGCCCCTACGTGAACTGGCTGATCGATCTTCCCCTGCCCGGAGAGGCGGCGGACGTCTTTCTGCAGTACGTCAACACGGCGGCCGGCACCTCGTCAGAGGTCTACCGGGCCAGCGTCATCTACGATCCCAACGGCGACTTCGACAACGATTCGATCCTGAATTTCGTCGATGGCGACGACGATGACGACGGGCTGGACGACGTTGACGAGGTGTTCATCCACCATACCGAGCAATATAAGGCCGACAGCGACGAGGATGGACTCTCCGACGGCGAAGAGGTTATGGACGGCTGCACCAACCCGCGAGACCCCGACTCCGACGGTGACGGAATCCTTGACGGTGCCGACCCTTCGCCGGCCTCAGACCTGTCCGGCGATCATGATACCGACCTGGAGGACTTCGCCCTGTTCCAGTTGTGTTTCACCGGCGACGGTGGCGGACCGGTCCTCGCCGTGTGCCAGTGCGTAGACACCGACCAGGACGGCGATGTGGACCTGGTGGATTACGAGGCCTTCAACGCCGGGCTGGCCGGACCGAACTAGTGTAGTGCCTCACAACAACTGGATCGTGACGAGCCGTGAACTTCGGCTCGCGCGGGCGCCCCGGTCGCAACGAGCCGCGAACTTCAGTTCGCGCGGACACCCGAGCGCCGTAGACGCAGCATATAGGTGTTGCTCGAACAATCCGGAATCTCTGAGGCACTTCACCAGGCACCAGCGCAACCGGCAAGCGGCGGCCGACCACGGTTGTATCGTCCGGCTCGCGGTTGCTTAAGGTGGGGCTAATCGCGTATGCTCAGGGCACAGCGTGGCGTGCCGGAGCACGCAACCGGTGTGAACTCGGAGCGTGAATCGACCCGGGCTTGTGGAGATAAGATGGTGCCAGACAGTCCGGGCAAGTCTGCGGCGACCTGTCGCGTGTGCGATCGCCAACTGACGGTCGAAGAGTTCCGGGCCTGCGCCGGCGTCGGGCACTACTGCACCACGCATCTGCCGGCGGATGCCGCCAAGACCAAGCGCAAGAGTGCTCCCCGCAAGCGAAGCACGACCTCCTCAGGCAGCAAGCGGGGACGCACGGTCACCGATTCCGGCGTGGTGGAATACTCTTGCAAGGCCCAGTTCGCCAGCACCGGCGTGATGCGGCGCGGCAAGCTTACCTCGGAGCACCCCTCGGCGTTCGGCGGCGGAGTTGTGTTCGTACACGAAGGTATCGGCTACGGGCCC
>JANQGB010000627.1 GCA_028277545.1 Phycisphaerae bacterium
AGAGAAGTGCCTCCAGTCCGGCTGCGATGAGTTCGCCGCCAAGCCGATCAACCGCAATGACCTGGTGGCCACGATCCAGGCGTTCGTGGGCCAGCCGGCGCCTACTGCCTGAGCGCAACGGCTTGCCTGACTCGCCCCGGCGCGGGCCGCATCTCTCTTGTTACAGATCGATACTGCGGACCGTGCAAAAAGCACCCCGCGAGCGTCAGTCGTGGTCACCAATGAGCGCCGGAACCTCGCCGTCGTCGTCCTGGTCGGCCGCGTATCCCTGCGCCATGTCCGCTGCCACCTGCTGCTGGAGCGCGTCCCACTCTTCGAGCGTCATGTTGACCTCGCGGGCCTGCGAGCCCTTGTAGGGGCCGACAATCCCGGCGTCTCCCATCTGGTCGACCAGCCGCGAGGCCCGCGAGTAGCCGATGGTCAACCGCCGCTGGAGTAACGAGACACTGCCTCGCCGCGTCTCCAACACAATGCGGACGGCCTTGTCAAACAACGGATCGCGCTCGCCGGCGTTCTCGGTGTCAGCAGTCTTCATGCGGATCAGTTCCGGATGGAATTCAGGCTCCGCCTTGTCTTTCAGGAAGTCGACCACCTGGTGAAGCTCGCCGTCCTCCAGGAACGCACCCTGGGCGCGAATCAGCTTGGCGCTGCCCGGAGGCAGGAAGAGCATGTCCCCTTGGCCCATGAGCACCTCGGCGCCGTTCTGGTCCAGCACTATCCGCGAGTCCATTCGCGACGCCACCCGGAACGCGATCCGGCAGGGCAGGTTGGACTTGATCAGGCCGGTGACCACCTTCGCCTCCGGCCGCTGTGTGGCAACAACGATGTGTATGCCAACGGCCCGCGATTTCTGCGCCAGCCGCGACAGGAAGTGTTCCACCTCCTTGGCGCTGGTCATCATCAAGTCGGCCAGCTCGTCGATGATGATCACCACGTACGGCAGGTGGGTCGGAATCTTGGCTCTTTCCTCGTCGTTGGCAGGCTGGAACCGCTCGTAGATCTTCTCCTTGCCCAGCGCGTTGAAGGAGGCGATGTTGCGGACGCGAGCCTCGCTCAGCAGGGCGTAGCGCTCCTCCATCTTGGTGACCGCCCACTCCAGGATCGACTCCGCCCGGCTCATGTCGGTCACGATGGGGCACATCAGATGGGGCACGTCCTTGAAGTTGGCCATCTCCACCATCTTGGGATCGACCAGGATGAGCTTGCACCAGTCCGGTCGCTGGGTCATCAACAGGCTGACGATTATCGAGTTGAGACAGACACTCTTGCCCGAACCGGTCGTCCCGGCGATGAGCATGTGCGGCATCTTGGCCAAGTCGCCGACCAGGGCCGCCCCGCTGGCATCCTTGCCCAGGAATAATGGCAGCGCCATGTCCCGGGCCTTCCGCCCCGTGAGGTTCATCAACTCCTTGACCCGTACCTTCTCCTTGTCCGCGTTGGGCACCTCAATGCCCACCGTGTTCTTGCCCGGCAGGGGCGCCACCACCCGAACCGCAGGGGCTTTCAAGGCCCTGGCGATGTCGTTCGACAGCGACGCGATCTGCGACACCTTGATGCCCGGCGCCAGGGACAACTCGAACATGGTGATCACCGGGCCGGTGTCGATCTCCACCACCTGGGCTTCGAGCCGGAACTCCGTCAGCGTGCGCTCCAGCACTTTGGCCTTGGCCCGAACCACCGATTCCTGCTGGGCGCTGAAGCTGTACTCCGGCTCTTCCAGCAGTGCCGGCGACGGGAAGACCCAGTCCTCGATCTCCCGCGGGTACGCCTCGGTCGGTGGTGGCGGTGCCTGGTTGGCAAAATGCTTGACGATCAGGGGCGAGACTTCCGACTTGGGCGCACCTTCCGCGCTGGCGTCGGACTCCGGTGCTTCCTCCTCCGCGTCTTCCTCACCGTCTTCGTACTCTTCGTACACGTATTCGTA
Organism: Phycisphaerae bacterium; assembly: GCA_028277545.1. Classification (GTDB taxonomy): domain Bacteria; phylum Planctomycetota; class Phycisphaerae; order UBA1845; family UBA1845; genus JANQGB01. Next base: position 1,925 of record JANQGB010000627.1, read on the forward strand.
TTCGTACTCCTCGTCGCCGTCCTCTTCCTGGCCCGGGTCGTCGGCCGTCTCCGGCGTCGCTGCCTCGGCCTCATCAGTCACGGCCGCCGACTCTGCCGGCTCTTCGACCGGCTCCGCGTCTTCAGTATCCGACGGCTTGGGGCGCCTGGTGTTGACCTTCGGCTCGCGCCGTGGCTTGGGCACTACCGCTACCGCCTCTCCCTTGTCCTTGGCGCTGGACCGTCCCGGCGCTGCGCCCGCCAGCGCCGCCCGCGGAGCCGTGGCCGCCACCGCCGCGGTCCGAGCCGTGGCGATTGCCGCCCCGGACGCCCGGCCAAGACGCCGCAGCGTGCCCGGTAGACGGAGCACCCACCCCTCAGCCGTGAACAGCAGGCCCACCAGCAGCGCGTACCCCAACAGAACCAGCGCTCCCAGTCCGGAGAAGTTGGTCGAGACAAAGTCGCCGAAGCCCATACCCAGCACGCCGCCCGCACCCTCGGGCAGCGGGCCGGGATTCTTGCCCGACACGAGGTGAACCGCGGCCGACGTGCAGGAAACCAATAGCGCCAGGCCGAAGGCACGCTGTAGCGGACGCTCGATCCGCCCGCGTATCAGATGGACAACCGCCGCGCAGACCGCAAAGAAGGCCAGCACGTACGCCCCGTCGCCGACATAGTGGAACAACTGGTACGCTAGCCAGGCTCCCGTCCGACCGCAGGCGTTGGTGGCCGGGTCGTTGTGCGGATACTGATGTGGACTGGGCCAGTCGCCGACGTCGAAGGTCAGGAGCGATCCCCACGCGAAGACGCAGACCGCCAGGCCGAGAACCGCCCGTATCCCACGCTTGCCACTCGGGTCAACCTCACCCTTGGCTTGGGCCATCTACAAGAATCCCTCCTGCGGTGCCGCGGACGCAACACCGCCAACCCGTGCCAGCGCGCGCAAAGCAGCCGCAGGCACGAAAGAAACCAAAGACCGCGCTGTCAACAATATCGGGTGCCTGCCGGAAATCCCTGGAGCCAAACTGCAGCGGAACAGAAGCGAGAAAGTCCGGTTCC
>JANQGB010000741.1 GCA_028277545.1 Phycisphaerae bacterium
CTCCTCGCTGGTGGCACCCAGCAGGGCAACCTCGACGTCGTGAATGGCGGTTGCGCCGTGGCAGACCACCGCCCGAATTACCCCGCGCCTGATAAGATCGATCACGACAGGCCCGCAACCCACCTTGACCACGTGGGCGCCCATGGCGAAGACCACGGGACGCCGGGCGGCCACCGCAGCAACGATCGCCCGCCCGACCGCTCTAAGCTGCGACGCGCCCAGAACCTCCGGCAGCGAGGCGAGTAGCTCTCGGGCGGTCGCGCACTCGGCGGGCAGCGCCGCCATCTGGCCGAGCGACACCTTGTGGGCACGCTTCGCCACGCTATACGTTCGCAGCCTCGTACAGTCGACGGGTTGATAGTCAGGATCGGGCATGCTCGCGGGTGCCTCCGCTGAGGGCCAGGTCGATGGCGGAAGACAGGATTCTATCGCCTTCGTCGAGAAAGTCGATGTCGATCCGCACTGCCCGTACCGGGCAAGGCCAGTCAAACGGGACTGTTGTCAGTTTCACCGCATCTTTCTCGGTGGTCAGCAGCAGGGTGGCATCGTGTCGCCTGGCAGTTTCGGCAAATCGCTCGAGGTCGGCGCTAGTATAGGGGTGGTGGTCCGGTCGGCGGACGTGGTCCACTACGTTGGCGCCCATGGCCCGCGCGGTCTGCTCGAAGGCGGCAGGGTTGCCGATGGCACTGAGGCACACAGTTCGTTCCAGAAGGCCGGCTTCAGTTGTCGCGGTGGCGCCGTCCAGGGTCACGGTCTCCGTTGGCGAGTGCCGGCAGTCAACACGCGGCACGTCGGGGGCCAGGTCGCCTATCCGGCGGTGCAGCGCCCGGCGCGCGGCTTCGTCGATCTGGTCGGCCCGGGTGATTACTATGAGGCCGGCCCGCCGCAGCGCTGCCGGCGGTTCGCGCAAGAGCCCACGCGGCAACAGGTACCCGAAGCCAAAGGGACAAGTCGCGTCAATCGTGACGATGTCCAGATTGCGGGCCAGCCGGCGATGCTGGAAGGCATCGTCCAGCACGATGGCGTCCACGCGGCTCTCGGTGATCGCCCGCCTGGCCGCCGCCAGCCTGTTCGGATCGGCTATACATACCGCGCCCGCAGCGCGGCGGGAGACCAACTGCAGCTCGTCGGCCGGTTCATCCGCGGCCTTGTAGCCACGCGACAGCACCGCCACCTTGCGCCCGAGTCGCTGCAGTTTATGGACGATGGCGATGACCAGCGGAGTCTTGCCTGTTCCGCCGGCGGTGATATTGCCGACGCTGATGACCGGCACGTCCACCGAAACGATCCCCGCACCGCTGTCGAACCGGCGGTTACGCAGCGCGATGGCGGCGGCGTAGCCAGCACTGCCAGCCCGGAGCAGTGCGCGCAGGGGCAGCGTCCAGGCGTTCTGACCGGCCATCAACCGGCGATACAGCGCGTCTTCGCCCATGGCTTCCATCATTGCCGGAAAACGACGGCGGCGCAGGTCACGCAGTTCTGGGCCTCAGGTTCGACGGCCTGATGATACTTCAGGACCGTGGTCCTGGCATCCTGCATGACGGTCATCAGCGCGAAGAGGCACCCCGCGCTACAGACGCGGGTGGGGTTCCGATCCTCAGCCACGCAGGCCCGAAATGCGGCGGGATCTCCCTGTTCGATGCGCTGCAAAGCCAGAAAGTCCCGCTCCCGGACCTCGGTCAGGAAGTCGTCATCCAGCGGTCGCTGGTCACCGAAGAACCCGCCCACGTGGCTGAAATCTGCTCCGGCGACCACGAGCGTCGATCCGTGGTCGTCCTGGATGGCTGCCCGCAGGACCCGGGCGAAATCCGCCAGGTCGATACCCTTCCCGTCGCCCGGGGCGGTGCCTGTAGGACCGCAGGGATCCGGACAGAGGAAGGGCACAATGCGGAAGTTCTCGGCGCCGAACACGTGCTGCAGCCAACAGACCTGCAACTCCACCGAGTGTTCGGCCAGATGGTCGTACTCGTGTCGCCGCAAGTCGCCGCACTCGGTCTCCAGGCTCTCCAGGAACGCGCCGTCTGTAGAGGTCGTGCCCAGCGGAGTTGCGAAATCCTTGCCGGTGGCCACCACCGAACCGCCGCCTCCCACGCCAAAGTGGTTGGTTCCCAGAATCACCACGCGAGCCGGCGGCGCCAGGCCGGCCAGCGTGTTGTAGGCGGCACTATAACAGGGTCGCCCGCGCGGGTAGTCCAGGTGTGGAGCGATGATTCCACGCACGGATTCCGCGTCTGCACTGGCTTCCTCATCAGCAAGCATCTCTCGAAACAGCGTTTGCGCGTCGCCGTCCAGGCCCAGGGCGGAGGCGCTGCGCATGGGGCGGACCGGTTCGGCCCGGTACTGCGTCAGGAGATCCTGGTAGTGGGCTTCGAACCTGGGCCCTTCCAACAGCAGCGATTCCTCCAAACGGGTGATGAGGTCGGTCACCGTGTCCAGGGCAATTGGCTGGGCATAACGGGCCAGAAACTGCTGCTGGATACGGGCCAGCGTCGTGTTTCCGTCCAGCAGAGTCAGGATGAAGAAGGCGGGTTCGGTGAGGGTGAGCATTACCGACGACAGGCCCGATGGATCGCGCACACCGATGGCCCCCTTGTCGGCCATGAGGAAGGGCTCGACCGGCCGGAGCCTCGGAGTCACGTCGGGATGAATGATCATGGACCCTAAACCGCCAATCCAGGTGCCTACGCCCCGTATTTACTCCAATGATACACGGTTGGCCAGGAAACCGCTGCGTTGACGCCGCCGGGAATTCTACGGTAGGCTATGCTGAACCGCGTAGAGCGTTGCCCGGGGGCTGGATCGCCGGTCTCCGGAACACGAGCGCGGCGGTCCGCGCCCTGATTGGGCGGCGCTCGTACCGGCCAATCTCTGGACAGGGAATCGATCACATGGCGAAGTGTCTGGTCACCGGGGGAGCAGGCTTCATCGGGTCACACCTGGTTCGCGGGCTGTTGAGCCAGAAACACACCGTCCGGGTGTTCGACAACTATAGCTCCGGCAAGCGCGAGAACCTCTACGACGTTGCCTCCAAAATCGATCTTTTCGAGGGTGATCTGCGCTATCCCGAGGAGATCCTCCGGGCCTGCAAGGACATGGACATCGTCTTTCATCTGGCGGCGATTCCCTCCGTCCCGGTCTCCATCGATAACCCGACCGACAGTCACGACGCCAACGTCTCCGGGACGTTCAACGTGCTGCAGTCGGCGGTACAGCAGAAGTGCAAGCGGGTGGTTTATGCCGGCAGCAGCAGCGCCTATGGTGATACCCGCGAATCCCCCAAGCACGAGGGCCTGCTGCCCGCGCCGCTCAGCCCCTACGCGGTGCAGAAGCTGACCGGCGAACACTACTGCCGGGCGTTCTACGAGTGCTGGGGGCTGGAGACCATCACCCTGCGCTACTTCAACGTCTTCGGCCCGCGCCAGGATCCGACCAGCGACTACGCCGCTGCCATTCCCGCCTTTGTCACCGCCATAATGGATGGCAAGTCACCCACCGTGTTCGGCGACGGCGAACAGACGCGGGACTTCACCTACATCGACAACGTGGTGCTGGGCAACCTTCTGGCCGCCAAGATGGTCAAGACGGAGGGACAAGTCGTCAACGTGGCCTGCGGCGAGCGCATCACGGTCAACGAAGTCGTCAACACGATCGGCGAATTCCTCGGTAGGGGTGTCCGCCCGGTCTACAAACCGCCGCGCCCCGGAGACGTGAAACACTCCACCGCCGACATCCAACTGGCCAGAAAGCTGTTGGGCTACAAGCCCAAGGTCGGCTTCGCCCAGGGATTGTCCAAAGCGATAGAGTTCTACAAGACACAGACCACCTGATCGAGTCCGCTAACGACAGGTGGCGCCGCGGCTGCGCGGCAGAGGGGGAACCGACGAACACCTGCGGACGAACCACCCCCGGCCCCGGGTTCTGCGGCCCAGGTTGACGTGGCGCAAGCGAGGCAGTTTGTTGGCCGCAGCCGCCACCCCGGCGGAGCGGTCGATAAGCCGTCCGACGAACGGCCACTCGCTGCCCATGGCGGCCGCCGCGAACAGCAGCAGCAAACCGGCCACCACGAAGCCGTACGGCACCACCCATTGAGCGGCAACGTTGGCCATCTGGAAATCGTCCGGGCGGAGCGGATCGTACCGCACGCGCACCAACTGGTCCTCTGGTACGTGCGTGTAGTACACGCCCGGTCCGTTGGCCTGGCTAACCACGGACAACGCCGACTGCTTCACCACGCGGCGCCCGTGCGGAGTGTGGAAGATAATGGTCCGGTAGCACTCACTGCTGGCCGAGTCCGCCTTGTGCCAGGGTTCGATGGGGTCGTTGGGTGAGTCGAGCCGCCTGTCCAGGTGTGTGATAGTGGCTTGGGTGATCACTCCCCGATTGCGGAAGTCCATTGTCCGCCTGATTCCCAGCAGGCCCCAGACCGACAAGGCCAGGCCGAGCCCGACCATTCCGAATGATAGCCAGCGTGTGTTCATAGCCGCTCACCACTCAACAAGCTGTCGTGCCTCGCCGGAACCGCCTGTCCGGCCTTGCCGCTGACAGTATACGATTCAATCGCGGCACAGCGCCGGCCATGCGAGTCGGAACGCCCTGTAACGTGACAGGCGCGGCCCAGATTGACCGCTTCTTACCGGACGGGGTATACATAAGGCCTGCAGCTCGCCGCTCCCCGGGGCGGCTGCAGGTAATGGCTTGAGGTCAGGATCACGACGCCCGACACCCGAGGATGTGAATCATGGATCAACCGCTCTGGAAGCCTTCACCCGAGAGAATCGAGCAAGCCAACATGACCGCCTTCCGGCGGGCTGTCGAGAAGGAGCATGGACTGTCGCTGGACAGCTTCGCTGAACTGTATGACTGGTCCATTCGCGAACGGGCGGCGTTCTGGGAAGCCATGTGGCGCTTCGGCGGGATCGTTGCCAGCCGAGAATGGGACAACGTGGTCGAGGACGGCGACCGGATGCCTGGCGCCCGGTGGTTCACGGGGGCGCGCCTCAACTTCGCGGAGAACCTGCTTCGTTTCCGCGACGAGCGCCCGGCGCTGGTGTTCTGGAACGAGAGCGGCCCGCAGCGGCGGATGACCTATGCCGAGCTGTTTGAACAGGTGGCTCGGACCGCCCGTGCGCTCCGCGACCTGGGTGTGCAGTCCGGCGATCGAGTGGCCGGATTCACGCCGAACATGCCGGAGGCCATCATCGCCATGTTGGCCGCCACCAGCATCGGAGCCATCTGGTCGTCCTGCTCGCCGGACTTCGGCATTAACGGAGTGATGGACCGCTTCGGCCAGATTCAGCCCAAGGTGCTCTTCGCGGCCGACGGCTATTACTACAACGAAAAGACGCACGACTCACTCCAGCGCGTCAAGGGCATTATCGAGCAGATTCCCACCATCGAACGGGCCGTGGTTGTGCCCTATGCCGCGCAGGACCCCGACCTCTCAGGCCTGGAGCGGGCGGTGCTGTACGCTGATTTTCAGGCGCCGGAAGGCGGCGATATTGATTTCGCCCAGCTACCCTTCGATCACCCGCTCTACATCATGTACTCCTCCGGGACCACCGGCATGCCCAAGTGCATCGTTCACGGCGCCGGTGGCACGCTGATCCAGCACCTCAAGGAACTCGTACTGCACACCGATCTGCGGCGCGAGGACCGCATCTTCTACTTCACCACCTGCGGATGGATGATGTGGAACTGGGTGGTCAGCAGTCTGGCCGTGGGCGCCACCGTCCTGCTCTACGACGGCTCCCCGTTCAAGCCGGACGGCAACATCTTGTTCGACATGGCCGACCAGGAGGGCATGACTGTCTTCGGCACCAGCGCCAAGTACATTGCCAGTGTAGAGAAGGCGGGACTGGAGCCGGCCAACACGCATCGACTGGCCGCGCTGCGGGCCATGCTTTCCACGGGCTCGCCCCTGGCGCCGGAGAGTTTCGAGTTCGTGTACAACAAGATCAAGCAGGACATCTGCCTGGCGTCCATCTCCGGCGGTACGGACATCATCTCCTGCTTTGCCCTGGGCAACCCCACGGGGCCTGTCTATCGCGGTGAGCTCCAGACCCGAGGGCTGGGGATGAAAGTCGACGTCTTCGACGACGAAGGTCGTTCTCTGCGGTCCGAGAAGGGTGAGCTGGTCTGCACTGCTCCGTTCCCATCGATGCCCATCTACTTCTGGAACGACCCTGACGGCGAGAAATATCACGACGCCTACTTCGACGTCTACCCTAACATCTGGCAGCATGGCGACTACGTCGAGCTTACGGAGCATGACGGCCTGATCATGCACGGGCGCTCGGACACGGTGCTCAACCCTGGCGGTGTGCGCATAGGCACCTCGGAGATTTACCGCCAGGTCGAGGCGCTGCCCGAGGTGGTCGAGAGCCTGGTGGTGGGTCAGGACTGGGACAATGACGTCCGGGTGATCCTCTTCGTGAGGATGCGCGAGGGATTCGCTCTGGACGACTCCGCAATCGAGCGCATCAAAAAGCATATTCGGGCCAACTGCACGCCGCGTCACGTGCCCGCCAGGATCATCGCGGTGACGGACATCCCCCGGACCATCAGCGGCAAGATTGTTGAGTTGGCGGTCCGCAACGTCATCCACAATCTTCCGGTCAAGAACGTGGATGCCCTGGCCAATCCCGAGGCGCTGGAGCTGTTCCGGGACCTGCCTGAATTGCAGGCCTGAGCTGTTTGGCCCGGCCGCGCGCGGCGGCGTGTCCGGGCCAGGGGCGCTGCTGCCAGGGGGTAGACCGCGGACTTACCGGAGCGTAGCATATTCGCCCACCGGCGGCAGATAGCAGGGGTGCCTGCGGCTCTCTACCAGTCTGCAAATACCCGGTTACTCGGGAATTCGTTTGACGGTTACCGCGTTCTGCCGACTGGTGCCGCTGCTCACTGATGCGCACCGCCCACGGGCCGGCGGAGCGACACGAAGGCGCGCCTGACACTTCTGCGCAAGTTCATCGCGCCTTCGTATGGCAGGCGTCCTGCCTGCGCCGTTACCGCAGCATGTGCGGGCTGGAAGCCTGCAGTACGACGGGACTTGCGCAGTGGTGCGATGTGGTTCGGCCCTGACCTCAGGCTAACACGATACGCGGCGACCGCGACGTGCGGTCGCGCTTACACGAGCATTCGGTCTCAACGCTATTGGAGGACGTACTATGCTGCGCGCAACTCTATCGCTGGTTGTTATTGTAGCTGTTCTGGGTGTTACCACGCCGGCGCTCGCGGGGGCGTGCCCGGGCTGCGCGGCCATCAAAGCCAAGGGGCAGGGCTTCTGCGTTGCCTGTGACAAAGGCAGGATGTTCGGCGTCGACCTGACCTCGAAGAAGCTCCACGACGCCCTGGACGGCAGGAAGATCGACACCGCCAAGATGAAGTGTACGGGCTGCAAGGCGGCGGCCAATGACGACAGCGTCTGTAGTCACTGTAACGTCGGCATGGCCGGTGGAATGGCCTACCACTCCCGGGTGGCGCACACCCTGGCCAAGGGCAAGGCCATGAGTGCGGGCAAGGTGAGTGGCTGCACGAGTTGCAAGTCGGCCAGAAAGAGCCACGGCTTCTGCACCGCCTGTGACGTTGGCTTCGTAGCCGACCGGGCGTTCAAGGGTAAGAAGCAGCACGATGCCGCCGCCGATGCTCACAAGATCCTGGTCAAGGCGGCCGACAAGGCTCAGAAGTGCGAACCCTGCGCCGTGGCAATGGTGACCGACGGCAAGTGCAAGCACTGCAAGGTGAGCTTCAAGGACGGGCGCAAAGTCACCCAGTAGCCGGCGGCCCGGCGATCGCCAAGACAGGGTCCACCCGGTAATAACCTGCCCGGCCCGGGAGTGTGCGGCGGAGACCCGCCCCGCCGCCCCTGGGCCGGCAGTGACAGGCCCGTAGCAAAGATCTGCAGGCCGCGTTCGATCCAGCGTCTGATTGTGGCCCCGGTTTCTGACTGCGTGCTGGATGGTGTGCGGGTACGTCGCGCTGCACTGTCACCCCCGGTGCCGATTCGACGTCTGGCTTACTGCGTCGGCGTGGCGATCAGGGTGCCTGGCCAGGCTCGTGGAACTTGCTCTTCCAGCTTCGGTCCCAGTAGGCCCGGCGTTCGACGCCCCGCAGTTGCCCGCTGACCCCTCCGGCGGAGAAGGCCAGCAAGCGATAGGGTGACGCGGTTTCCACGTCAAACCAACCCTTGGCCGACCGGCTTCTGACGACGACGCGCTGGGCGTGGTACCTGCCGGCCGGTACTGTGACCTTCCTGGCGTCACCGGTGAGTTCCAGCGTGGCCTCCACGCCGTCGGGTGCGATGGCATGATTGGATCGTAGCGGCGGCAGAAGCAGCACGGTCCGGCTTTGGCCCGAAGCCACCACCTCCCGGGCGAGCACGAAGAGCGCCTCGAAGGGAACCGAGTCCTCCGATCGCTGCCACGTTTCGTCACCCTCGTCACCAAAATAGGAGAAGCTCTGCACCGTCAGGGCGTCGTCGGTCCAGCGCAGATGCTTGAACGTCGACCCGCACCACTCCTGGCTGGAGTAGGTGGCCTTCAGTGGCCTCAAATCCGCCCGCTGCAGGAACACGCTGGTCAGGTAGCGGTAGTTATAGTTCTCCGTCGGCACCTCTTCGGCCACCAGAAACTTGATCGCCCCGACTGCGCCGACCGCGTCCGACTCCGCCTTGACGCCGGACTCCGGATCCATCCACTGGCGATTCATGAGCTGAACGCGAGTGTAGCGACGTTGCTGGCCGTAGATGGTGTCCGTCGCGTCGTAGTACGACATCTCGGAAAGGCCGTCGTCCCACATCGAACCGTCCATGACCACGGTCGGCGCGGGCTCCGCGGCCGGCGCCGGTACTGTCGCCATGACGCACACGGCGGTGGCCAGCACCAGAGCCGCCTTGCTTGCCTGACCGGCGCCGACAGCGCTGGCCCGAAGTGCGTCACCGGGCGTACGGTTGGTGAATCGCGGCACTCTACCTGGGATTGACTGTGGCGCGGGCATCATTCGAGCTCCGATTCCGGTCGGCCGGCGGGTCGCAGCGGGCCGAACAGCTCGGTTACGCCGGCCTGCTCCATGACGAACCGGGCGTTGATGGTCCGGGAGTGGCACAGTTCATATAGCATCTGTAGTATCGTTGCGTAGTCCACGCCCAGGCCGGTGATCTCCGCGCTATCAGGAGCGGGAGGCAATTCGCCGAGCAGCTCGATCAGCTTGATCACGTCAAACTCGGCCTGAAGTGGGGCGGCACTTCGCGGAGCGAACGGCCACTTCCGCAACACGGTGATTGAGTCGGCATCCTCGTAGGCGTTGAGCGTCAACTCGCCGGACGGATGCCGGTAGAACAGCGGCGGCGAGCAGCGGGGGGGATCACCGAAGATGGCGATCCGGCGCGAGCCCGTCCGCTTGGCGTAGACCAGCGTCTCCTGATTCGAGGGCACCAGGTCAATGTTGAAGTTGTTGTTGCCGACCATATGCGTGCCCAGCTCGGGATCGATACGTTCTACGAGTGCTTCGTAGGCCGCCGTACGCACTCGGGAGTCATCATCATCCAGCAGGGCCCGCAAAGGGCGAGCGGCCCGCGGAATCTCGTAGGCACTGCCCAAGGCCTTGATGGCGTCGAAGCGGCGAGCGCTCTGCTCGTCCGCGGCATACTCGGCAATCAGTTCGGCGGCATAGTCGTCCCGCAGTCGAAGACCTGCCAGGGCCGCGTAGTAACGCACCGCCTTGTCGTGGTGGCTGTACAGCTTGCTGATGACCGGCAGCACGGTACGCCCGATCCCCTCCCAGGCCAGGACGATGGCCTCGTAGTCGGCCCCCGGCTTGACCATCTCCTTGGCCAGTTCCCTGCCGCGGTGCAGGTCAAAGCCCGGCTGTTGTGGCAGGTAGAGGTGACGCACCAGTGCCAGGAAGTGCTTGGGATTCTCGGCGTACTCTGGCGGAATCGTCAACCGCACGAACGACGGTGAGGTCGGGTCCGCCACCTGTTGGCTTCCCGGGAAGCGGTTGTTGATTCGCGTGGCGATCCCGCGAGCCTTGGAGTACGAAGGCCTGAAGAGCACCAGCCTGACTCTTCGACTCTCGAGCGCCATGCCGCCGCTGAGGATGCGCCCGGCGCGCCCGGCGGTCCGCGTGGCGGCATCGGCCCGATCGGAGAACGGGTTGAGAAAGACGGGGCCTGCCGCCCGGCCCAACACCTGGCCGGTGATCGATGACCTGGAACCCAGCATTCGGTACATCGACAGGTCACAGGGAAACAGGTGCCCGCCGCGGAGCGAGGTGGTTTGCGTTCCGGGCAGCGCGGTAACCGACACGTCGAAACGCGAGCGTTCCACCGCTCCGGCCGGGATGAACCCTTCGACCAGCACCACGGCCGTGTCCGCGTCGTCCACCAGCCGCTCCGGGGTCCAGTCGTGCATTCGCTTGCGCAGCCTCTGAAACTCCGGCCGCTTGTGAAGCTGCTCGATGATCGTATCGCGTACCTCCTGGGGGCAGGTTGCGGTGCCTCTATCCCCCAGGCCTATCACGACGCCGTACCCGCGGACATGCATCTTGCGCAGTCCCTCGAGGTAGGCGTACTGCCCGATGGTGTCTCGCCGGGCCAGCGACTCGGACTGGACATCGCGAACCCCGGCTGCCTCGACGGGATCGGCGCCGCCCGTGCCCCAGCGCCACCCGCCATCACCACAGCCGGCCGCGATGCTCGCGAGCATGGCTATCCCCATGACCCTCGATCGATTGGCCTGCACCGCTTCAATCCTCACTAGTTGGACCATCAGAGACTCTTCTCGGCCCGGTCCGCGGCGTGCGCCTCCTGCCGCCGGTCCGCCAGGTGCGGCTCTCAGGAATGGTTGGACCGGACATTTCACGATACGCCATGGGGTGGCTGATGGTCAAGCGGCAGGGCGAACTACTACGACAGCGGTCACCCCTGCCACCAGAGCGGGCCGCGGGCTTTGGCCCGCGCGGACGTCCGTGCGGGCTGAGGTCCGCAGCCAGAGAATGACCCGAAAGCGCTATCGTGTTGCTGAAAATCTGCTGCCCGTGTCTCCGTCACAGCCGCTGGCGAGGGCGGGCCTGGCGGTGTACCATCCCTCCAACGGCGTCCAGGCATCCGTTGTTGCTGACACCAAGAGGCCGAAGTGGATTATGCTGCTGGTTAAGCGGAGCATCAGGGAAGCGGCGATTGTGGTGGGGGCACTGGTCGGGGCGGCAGTGCTGGGCCTGGGGGCCAGCTTCGTTGCCCTGCACACGGCGGGCTTGTTGTGCCGAGCGCCTGTCGTCGCCATCACCATCGTGGCACTAATCTTGCTGCTGATTGGCGCCTGCCTGTTTCCAATCCTCCTGGCCGCTCTGGGCATCGCCGGAACGATCCACGCCTGCGGCTACGTCATGTCCACAACCTGGGCGGTAGTCGTAGCGGGGGCCTCCTGGTGGCTGGTGGCCAACCTCATCGCCCGGTGGAGCGAGCGCTGGTCAGACAACCGCAGCAGGAGCCGTCGCCGTCTGTTGCGTCTCTGGCAGGCTTCGGTCTACTGGGGATCGAACATACTGTCCTACCTCTGCCCGGCCGCGCTGGCCCTGGTGCTGTTCCTGACGGTCCGGCGATGAGCCCGGCCGGGACGCCAGTGCGTCGGCGCTAACCGGCCGTAGCCCGCCCGAGAGTCCGATAGAACCGAGCGGGATCGTCCCCTGGCAGCGCCTTGCCTTTAGTTCGGCCACCCTTTAGACTGCCGTGTCGATAAGATGATGGTCGGCGGCCGGCAGCCAGAGCAGTTCATCCGGCGGACCCGGCGGCCAGCACCATTGTTGCGGCGGCGTGGCCAAGTGGACTAAGGCGACGGATTGCAAATCCGTTATTCGTGGGTTCGAATCCCACCGCCGCCTATCAAGATCGCGGTTATTCGTCTCTCTCACCAGAACGGTTCCTACAGACGCCTCGTCCAACCTGCGCCTGACGGAACTTCTTATCCGCGTCCCTGAGATCGCCCATGCTGGTCCTGGCAGTAGCCGGCCCGTGGCCGCGGCGCCGGTTTCCTCGTGGCTGGGTAGCGCCCTGGCGCGGGACGGAGGCGCGTTGTTCCTCAAGAGGCCGATTGTCTTGGCGCGGCACTCCTCATTGCGTTATCCTTAACTACATGCTCGATCATCTGGCGTGGATCGACTCCAGCCCAGGCCCCAGCGGAGCGTCATTCTTCGCCTTGGCCTACCTCGTCTATTGGCTGTATCGCAGGCTCTACCGCAAAAGGTGAGTTAGGCGACCATTGCGGTCAATCGAGGAACGTGCGGATGAACATTGCAGAGTGGACGATATGGATTACGGTAGTAGCTATGGCTGGTCTAATTGGGGCATCTGTTCGCGAGTTCACGTTCCGCCGCAAGCTCCGCCGGGCTTCGGAGGAAGCGTACGAGAAGGGCTATCGTGAAGGGCTGGCGGCCGCAGCAGGTGAGGGGCTATGAGCTATCGGTGGCACATGGCTGACCGCACTCCGGGCACACGCCCGAAACGTTGCCGGTGAGGTCGTAGCCGCAGGATTTGCAGTGGCCGGGCGGTGGGCGACGGTCGCGGTGCCAGAGGACGGCGGCGGGGATAGCGACAAAGAGAAGCGGGAGCCATAGAGAGACGGCGGTCGTATTCCAAGACGTGCTCTTGTAGTGCCGCACAATCCAGAGGTTGTAGAAATCGGCAGTGTACCTCGGGTCTGGGCGCAAGGAGGCGTCGAAGGGGCTATCGGTTTGCCATCCGAGCGGGAATAGGCGTCGGTTAGGCCTCCACCAGTTATATTCCTTGAACACTACATGCCCCTTCGACAGCGAGATGTGCCAGTCTGGACGCATGTACCGAATGGCCATGACATAGCTGAGCAGCCACGACGCCAGAATCAGGACACACCCCGCCAACCCCACCCACTTCAGAATCCGCCGTGTCCGGGGGCGTCGTTTCATGTCGCCTCACCACACTCAGGGCAAACACCGCTGACGTTGCCGGTGAGGTTATAGTCGCAACTCGGGCACTGTTGGCCATCGTACACAACACAACGCCAGCGAAGGAGATGGTAAATCACACGCGCCGCCACGCACGAGGGAACAGCGGCGATTGCCCCGCAAACGACGATTGTTGTGATGGTGAATTCAAAGCGGAGATAGGCGACGGTGAAGAATAACAGGGGGAACCAGAGTAGCGCACACACTACTGGACACGCTGCTACGGAAATGGCGAACGACGCAGCAGGCGAGAACTGCTTGTATTCAACTATCTTTCGCGTGGCACTAGCCTGAGACTCTTCTTGCTCGGACCGAGATCGGGTCATGAAATGAAGATACCACGAATGCCGGGCGATTTCAGCCATTGGCGGGTCCCCCGGTCCGGAGCCAATAATGGACCCGCAGGTATTTTCACGGTCCCAAAACGGTCCCAAGAGCCAGCCCCGAGCCATACAGAACAGCCCCCAGCAAAACCCCCTAACCGGCTCGAGATCGCCGATTGGAACCTCTCACGGTGCCTAGAGCTGGCATTTTGCGGGATTGCAACTCCGTTATTCGTGGGTTCGAATCCCACCGCCGCCTGTCAAGATCGCGGTTTTTCGCCTCTCTTGCCAGAACGGTTCCTAAGGCCCGTCAGCCAACCTGCGCCGGACGGAGCTTCGCATCCGCGTCCCGGAGACCGTCGCGGCTAGTGCCGAATAACCGACCGCGCGTCTACCGACCCAAAGAGCAGAAAGCCATCGAGAACCCCGGCGAACCGGGATCACAATAGTTGCGCGAAGCCTCGTTAACCCGGCATGAGTGCCGGGCCTGGCGCATGAGGGGCGGCTGTCTTACCAGGCACGCGGCTTGGCGGTAGAATCCTCCGTCATGGCACCGCGCACGATCACGCTGCTGGCAGCTCTGCTCGCCGTACTCGCGGCTGCACCGCACCTGTCGGCCAAACCGATCGACCTGTCTCCGAAGTTCACCGCCGGTGACGAGACGCACTACGTCAGCCGCAGCCGGATCCGGCACGTGGTCCGGGTGGACCTCACGGGCGTTGACGAGACGACCGACGTGGAGACCGAATCCGGGATGACGCTGGCTGTCATGGCGGTGGACGCGTCCGGCGTGGCATCGCTTGAGTGGCGCCTGCGTTACGTCATGCTCACCACCGACGGGGCGGTTCCAGGTATCGACCGGCTACTGGACTACGACTCCCCCGATCCCGGGGCGGCCGCGTCACCGCTGGCGCCCTTGTTCGCCGGCCTCA
>JANQGB010000762.1 GCA_028277545.1 Phycisphaerae bacterium
CAACTGAATAGCAGGATCGATGAAGTCCTGGCCGGGAAACGGCGGAGCGTCGTCTTCTCCGCCGGTCGGGCCAGCACCGTCGTCGTCCGCCGCGTCGGCCATGGTGAAGCGGCCAGTGCTGACCGGCCCGTCATCGCCGACGACCCAGCCCTCGTAGACCCACCCGGCGGGTAGTTCCGGAAGGTCCAGCGAAGGTCCCGGGCCGGCGGCCGGGTCGAGCCACCAGATCCCCTGCGCGAAGTCATCGGCCACCTCGGCCGTGCTCGGCGTCTCCAGGATGAATGATCCAGCGGCCTCCGCCAGATCGGTGCCCAGGGCCGCAGCGTGCCCAATCGTGAGATCGGCCACGGTACCGTCGAAGTCACCCGCCAGCACATGCGTGTCTGCCGGGGCCGGGTCGTCGCCAACTGCGGGCTCAATGGTCAGCACGAACGCCGTAGCGGCGTCTGCGTCCGCGGCGGAGACATCGAACTCCCCGGGGTCAGCTTCACCCGCCTCGTCGATCCCGAATCGGCCGGTCGAAACGGGTTGCCCATCCACAATCAGCCAGCCCTCGTACACAAAGTCGTCCCCCAAGGCCTCCAAGCCGTCAAACGCCACCCCCAGCATACGCATGTCCGTGTCGTCCATCGGGTCACCATCGTCGCCCCCACCGCCGGTCGAGGTCATACCGCAACCGGCCCCCGCGACCATAAGCATCCCCAGCGTGACCATCCCGAGGCAGTTCGTGGTGCCCAGCGCTTTCTTCAACGAGTATCCACCCATAGTGGCTCTCCTTCTCGCGTGATCAGCAATCAGTGATTCTGACGCACCGCCGACAGCGCCATCGCCCAGGCCCGGCCGCACGCCTTCCCGTCACGTTCGCCCGTGCGAACACCTCTTGGTCGCACCAGCGCCGACTTCCTTACAAAAACAAAGGGGTCAGGCTACTTTTTGAATCCGCAAGAGCAGGAGCGTCTGACTGGAACGCCGCTAAGAGCCGATACCAGGCCGCATCCGGTGTTAACGTGATGGGCGACGGATGCTCGTGTGCCGGAATGCGCCGAACGGCAGGACGCGAAAAGTAGCCTGACCCGCTTATTCGCTGTTGTAGTATGCATTCATTAGCTGTATAATACAATAGGAGGCGAGCTATGGCGGGTGAGGACGGCTGCGTTGAACTGTTCGCGGTACTTGGCCTGACCGAGCTGGAGGCACAGGTCTACGTCTTCCTGCTCCAGCATTCGCCGGCCACAGGCTACAGGATCGCCAAGAGCATCGGCCGGTCCTTCCCCAGCACGTACAAGGCCCTGGCCACGCTGGAGTCGAAGGGCGCGATCCTGGTGGCGGACGGAAGCAGCCGACTCTCGCGGGCCGTTCCCCCGGACGAGTTCATGGATCAGTTGGAGACCCGCTTTCGCGAGAAACGCCGCCTCGCAGTCCAGGCTATCCGCCAACTGCCGAGGAGCCCGCACGATACGCGTATCTACCAGTTGACGTCCGTCGACCAGGTGTATGAGCGGAGCCGCCGGATGCTGGCAGAGGCCGAGGAGCGGGTGCTGGTCGAATTGTTCCCGAAGCCTCTGGAGGCACTTCGCAGTCCGACTCAGCAGACCGCCGCGCGTGGCGTCGATGTTACCGCCCGCGTCTACCAGTCGGAGACACTGGCCGGCGTGCGCGTGATCCGCAGCCCCTACGGATCGGATACTCTCGGGTCCTTCAAATCCGACTGGCTCGCCATCTTCATTGACGGCCGGCAGTTCCTCCTGGCGAGCCTGGCCAAGGCAGGGGATGCAGTGCTCAACGCCGTCTGGAGCGCCAACCCAACGGTCGCCCGCACGCTCTACGACCATGCGAACTCCGACTTCCATCACTACGCGTTTCGCTCGTCTCTATACGCACAGGATTCCGTCGACGAACTCCGCGCTGAGTACGAGCGACTGCAGAAGGCCTTTCCCCCGGGAGGTGATCTCGGATTCAAGGACATGCTGAAAGGTATCGGGCCCGACAGGCTGGACGATCCCGCAACGTGGCGACAACCGTAGGAGTGGTCTGATCCGGTCAGTTCACTCGTGCGCGCCGGCCGCTGGTCGGGTCGATCCAGAGATAAGGAGTTGAAGCAATGCCGCAGTCACCCGCCGCAATCGCGCCGCTAGGGCGCAAGCTCCTTCTGACAGCACTGGGTATAGCAGGCCTGGCGGTTTGCTATGTGCCGGCACCGGCTTCTGCGCCGCAGCACGCCAGCGACGGTCAAGACGCTGCGCCAGCCGAACGGACGGCGCCGCCTCACCCGTCCAAGGTCGCCAGCGTCGAAGGCATTACCGAATACCGCCTGGAGAATGGCCTTCGCTTGTTGCTCTGCCCGGATGCTTCGCGCACCACGATTACGGTCAACATGACCTACCTGGTGGGATCGCGGCACGAGGTGCGCGGCGAACACGGGATGGCCCATCTGCTCGAGCATATGCTCACCAGGTCTACGCCCTCGTACGAGTCCATCATGAGAGCACTGGAAGACCGCGGCGCGGACCAGAACGCGGACACCTGGTTTGACCGAACGCACTTCATCGAGACCGTATCGGCCAGCGACGAGAACCTGGAATTCGTGCTGCACCTTGAAGCAGAGCGCATGGTCCAGGCCAGGCTGACGGCCGAGGACCTCGCCCAGGAGATGGCCATCGTAACTAACGAGTTCGAACTGATCGACAACGACCCTGAGACGGTTCTCTCTCAGCAGATGATGTCGACTGCCTATACGTGGCACGGGTACGGAGCGCCCACCATAGGCACGTTGAGCGATATCCGCAGCTACTCGATCGAGAGCCTCAGGCATTTCTACGAGACCTACTACCAGCCCGACAACGCGGTACTGGTCATAGCGGGTAAGTTCGAGGTAGGCCGGGCCCTGGAGTTGGCCACCAGGTTGCTGGGCACGATTCCGCGACCGTCGCGGAGCCTGGCTGGCACATGCACCGCTGAACCGACGCAGCAGGGCCCCAGGCGTGTCACTCTCCAGCGCGGCGGCGAGGTCGCCTTGGCAAGCCTCATGTACCACGTGCCGGCACTGCCCCATCCGGACGCCGCGGCGCTACAGATTCTGGCCGACATCCTGGTGGATGAACCGTCAGGCCGACTCTACACAGCGCTGGTTGAGACTGGCCTGGCGTCCAGCGTGAGCTGTGACGAGAGCGTGCTGACCCTGGCGGAGCCGGGCATTCTCGGCCTGACCGCCCGCGCGGGGCAGGACCAGGATGCCCGGGGCGTACTCTCCCGGATGACGGAGGTGGTCGAGGGCATGCCGGCCAGCGGGGTGACAGCGCGGGAGGTCGAACGGGCCAAGGGCCGCCGCCTGAAGGCGATTCGGCGGACCACGGCCAACACCAGGCAGTTGGCCGACGAGCTGACCGAGTGGGTCGCCTTGGGCGATTGGCGGATATTCTACGTCCATCGTGATCGGCTGCGCGAGGTGACTGTAGCCGATGTCACGCGGGTAGCAC
>JANQGB010000778.1 GCA_028277545.1 Phycisphaerae bacterium
CCCTGGCCAGGTCCGGCATGAACACCGGGCTCAGCGCGCCGGTCACGGCAAGCCTCCGCAAGCACGCTCAAAACGAACGGCAGCCGCTTGGGACCTGTCCCGGGCAATACAGACATTCAGGTCCCAAACACCGCCTCCAGGCGATCGGCCAGTTCGACGATGACGTCTGATATGGACTGCTCGATATCGCGCAGATCATCGATGGCGCTGGCCAGGGCGCCACAGCTCTGTGTGGTACTTGGAGTCAGCCCGGCGCCCGACTCGGCACTCACTGTATCCAGCACGTCTGCCTCAGCCTGGCACTGCCCGACCAGCATGTCGATCAGCGGGCGAACCTCCTCGGCAGCGTGGCCGCAATGTCGCCGCCAGAAGGAGATCGCGGATCGGCGCGCCAGCCCGATCGCCTCTGCCAGGCGAGCGTGGCACCGCCCGGAACCGTCGCCGCAGCCCGGACATGCTGCCATCCTGGCGACACGCGCCGCCCACCGTTCGTACACGGCCGGTCCGGTGACGGCACCCAGACGCTCGCCCAAGGCGCCGCTCAATGCATGGCGGGCATTACTTGCCGCCGTGTACAGCAGTGTGGCGACCGGTGGCACCTGCGGAATCAAATCCTCTGCCACGTATAACTGGACGGGTGACCCAACCAACGGCACGACCCGCCCTTCGGAGGCGAGGTTGGCGCCGGCCAGGCCGATGCCGTCGGCGGACGTCGCGGTGATCACGCCCCAGGAATTACCGCTCGGCTCTGGCCAACCCTGCCAGGCGATCACCGCCTGAGCGTTATCGAGGGCATTCCGCACAATCGGCCGGTAGCTGGCCTCGAAGTGCTGGGCGAACTCCGCGCTGCCCGCCAGGCCGCGGGCGGCGTCGGGGGGATGAACCTCTCGCAGGCGCAGGCCGAACAACGCGCTGGCTTGGATGAGAAACGCATCTCGGCCGCACGCCGGCCAGTCGCCCACGCAGTCGTCGTCGCGACCGGTCGCTACGGTCAGCAACGACAGGCCCAAGGCCGCGCCAAGGTCGGCACAGGACGCGTCGCTGCCGGCTGCACGGAGGATCGCGTGCACGCTCGCCGCCAGCGAGTCTGCACAGTCATCGTCGTCCGGTATGCGGAGTTTCGAGAGCAGCATGGCGGTATTGTGCCGCGTGCGCGCCCGCCGGGCAAGGCCGACCGTCCGCCGCACTAGGCAAGCTCGCGGAGCCTCCGGCGGAGTACCTTGCCGGTGGGGCCGGTGGGCAACTCGTCGGCGATGCGCACCCGTCGCGGCACTTTGTAGCTAGCCAGAGACCGGCGCGCGAAGTTGCGCAGATCCTGTTCGCTGACGGCTGTTGTGTCGGCGTGGCCGGTAAGCGTTACGAAAGCCACGGGCACTTCACCGCGGCCAGCGTCGTCCACTCCGATCACGCCGGCGCTGGCTACCTGCGGGTGCTCGAGCAGCACGTCCTCAATCTCCCGCGGAAAGACGTTCTCGCCGCCGACAATGATCATCTCCTTCTTACGCCCGGTGATGTATAGAAAGCCGTCCTCGTCCAACCGGCCGATATCACCGGTTCGGAACCATCCCTTGGAGTCAATGACGGCCGCAGTCTCGTCCGGACGCTGGTAGTACCCCTTCATAACGCAGTGTCCGCTGACCAGGATCTCGCCCTGCTCGCCGCGGGCCACCGGGCGGTCTCGCTCATCAACGATGCGGCAGTCGACTCCGGGTATCATCCGCCCCACCGATCCGTCGCGCCAGGCGTGCGGAGCACAGAGGCTGAGCACCGGCGAAGTTTCGGTGAGACCGTAGCCCTGCACCAGCTTCACGCCGAAGCGGTTCTCGAACCCACGGGCCACCGCGTCCGGCAGCGGTTCTCCTCCACTGATGGCCAGGTAAATCGAAGCGAACGCGTCATCCGGCGCGTCCTTGGTGCGCAGCATGGCCGCATACATGCTGGGGATGGCCATCACCACCGAGATGCGCTCGTCTCGTACGGCTTTGATCGCGGCCAGCGGCTGAAACCGTGGCAAGGCATAGACCGACGCCCCCAGCACCGCCGGCACGAGCACGTTCGCCGTCAGGCCAAAGACGTGGAAGGGAGGAAGGATGTTCAGCAGTCGGTGGCGCGGATCGATCCTGGCCGCCGTGATGCAGGCCTCGCAGTTGCGCCGCAGATTGGAGTGGGTCAGTTCCACACCCTTGGGTTCCGCCGACGTGCCGGACGTGTACAGCAGCACGGCAGTGTCAGACGGTGCCACCCTGGGCGCGGGCGGATTGCGGCGCAACATCTGGGCCAGCACTTTGCGCTTCAGCGGGAGATCCTCCAGCGCCACGCCTCGTGCCGGCAGTGCCGACAGGAGCTTGTCAAAGTGGTGGACCGAGTAGATGGTGTCGATCCCCGCATCGGCGACCACCGCCGCCAGTTCGTCCGGCGCCAACAGGAAGTTCAGCGGAACCGCAACTCGATTCGCCCAGAGCGATCCGAACAGGACGGCGCAGAAGCCCGCCGATGCTGGCAGCATGATGCCGACGCGTTCGCAGTCTGTCTGGGTGTTGATGACGCCGCGCAAGGCGGCGGCCGTGTTGGCGAGTTGATTGTAAGTCAGCCGGCGAGTGGGGTCGGCCACCGCCAGTGACCCACCGAATCCGGCGGTCGTGTCCAACAGTGCGTCGACCAGCACAACCAAAACTCCGCACACAAGCCCGTTGGGGAAGATCCGGTGACAGCATAGGTACTGTCAAAGCGCCTGTCCAACGTTTGTCAAAACCTGTGCCTGAAGTGAACTGACATTTGCGAGTTAGGCAGCCAAACGACTACTATTGGAGGGAGCCCGGGATGCACCTCGGGCCCCTGCATGGAGACGCGCTATGACGCCGAAACAAAACCGAGCCCTGGTACCAGCGCTGCTCTGCTGGTGCGCAGTCGCCTGGCCCGGCCTTCCGCTCCACGGATGGCAACCTGCGTCTCAGGACAACTTCGGCGCGGCCAGCGGCGCGGAGGCAATCGCGCCGCTTCATTCGATGTCGATCCCGCCGGCGCCATACTTCTCCCCCGAAACCTACCTGGCCCACGTCTATTACCTGGCCAGCGACGAGTTGGGCGGGCGAGCCGTAGGCACACCCGGCATCGAGCGGGCCGCCAGCTACATCGCGGACCAGTTCGCCGCCGCCGGTATTGCGCCTGGCGGCGTAGACGGAACCTACTTCCAGCCCTTCGATTTTGACCGTGGCGCCCGCTTGACCGATGAAGGGCGCCTGGAGATCAGCGGCACGGACAAGGGCAAGCTCGCCCGCGGCAAGGACTACACGCCGTTTCCCTGGTCAACGAACGACGACTTCTCTGGCGACGTTGTCTTCGTCGGCTACGGCCTGGTGAATCCCGAGAAGAACTACGACGACTACGCCGGCGTGGACGCCAAGGGCAAAGTCGTGCTCATGCTCCGCCGGGAACCGCCCTCCTGGGGCGGCGGCCCGCGAGGATATTCGCCGCTGGCCCGCTTCGATAACAAGGTCGCAACCGCCAGGAAACACGGCGCCATTGCGGTGCTCATCGCCAACCAGCGACCCGGCGAAGGAAAGAAAGACAGTCTCATGCCCTTCGTGGGCGGTGGGCGGCAGGACTTCGGCTTGCCCGCCTTCCACCTGCGGCGGGCGGTGGCCGACCGCCTGCTCGCCGCCGGCGGGCTGGAGCCACTGTCCGCCCTGCAGGCCAGCCTGGATGGCGACGAGCCGCAGAGCACTTCCGCCCCGCTGGAGGGAATCTCGGCTGAGGGCGTCGCCGGGATGGCGGCCAGCCGAATCTCGACCCGCAACGTCATTGGCGTGATCCGCGGGACGGGGTCGCAGGCCGATGAATACCTGGTGATCGGCGCCCATTACGACCACGTGGGTAAGATACGACCCCGGTCCATGTTCGGGCGAACAGCCAGCGGTCCGCCGGAAATTCACAACGGTGCCGACGACAACGCCTCCGGGACCGCCGGCGTCATCGAGCTCGGCAAGGTCCTGGCCAAACAGCGGGACCTCCAGCGTAGCGTGCTCCTGGTCGCCTTCACGGCCGAAGAAGGAGGCCTGCACGGCAGCCGCCACTTCGTGAATAACCCCACCGTACCCGTCGACAGTCTGGTCGCCTGCCTGAACCTGGACATGGTCGGCCGACTGCCGGAAGGAAGCAAAGAAGTGCCGGTGCTTGGCATCAGCACGGCCACCGAGTTTGACGAGATCGTGCGGCGGGCAGCGGCTCGCGCGGACCTGACCGTCCGCCGCGCCGGCCGGGGCGGCAGCGACGAGATGAGCTTCCACTATGCAAATATCCCGGGACTTTTCTTCCACACCGGCATGCACCCGGACTACCACCGCCCCACAGATGATGCCGAGAAGATCAACGAACAGGCGGCGGTACGAGTCCTTCAGCTGGTCCACGAAGTGGCCAACGAGTTGATCGCCGCGGAGCAGCGGCCCACCTTCGTCGAGGGGGATCGTGCTCGCTCCCGCGGCCCCTGGGGCCAACGGGTGGTCATGGGCATCTACCCCGATTACACTGCCTCCAAGAACACGCCCGGCCTGCTGGTTAAAAGCGTGGTGGCCGGCGGACCTGCCCAGAAAGCCGGCATGCGGAACGGCGATCGCATCGTCCGCATCGCCGGCGTGGAGATCGGGCAGATCAGCGACTACATTGCGTCGCTGGCCGACCGCAAACCGGGCGACAAGGTTGAGGTGGTGGTCCTGCGCGACGACGCGGAAGTCGCCCTGACCATCGAGTTGGGCTCCGGGTAATCGAGTGACCGATTCGATCCAGACATTCACCGGTCCGGACAACGCGATCGAAGTGCAGTCGCGTATCCGGTACGCCGAATGCGACGCCATGGGCGTACTGCATCACGGCCGCTACTGGGAGCTCTTCGAACTGGCCCGCACCGATCTGCTGCGTTCCAACGGCGTAAGCTATCGCGAACTGGAGGCCAGCGG
>JANQGB010000931.1 GCA_028277545.1 Phycisphaerae bacterium
CACTGACCACCAGGGCATCGGCCGGACAGGCATCACCCACCCGCCCCCACACGCCGCGGATATACTGGCAGGGTACGGCATTGGTCACCAGCTCCGCGCCCTCAAAGGCCTCGGCGGCATCGGCGGTTACGGTCAGATTGTCGGGAAACGTATGACCGGGCAAAAAGCGCTTGTTCTCGCGATCCCGACGGAGCTCGGCGATCTGCTCCTCGAACGCCCCCCACATGCGCACGCGAACGCCCTTGGAAGCGAGCAGAATTCCGCAGACCGTGCCCATGGCGCCGTCGCCGATGATGGTCGCAGTCTCTATCGGTGTGTTCATGACCCGGCTGCCGGCGAATCAGAAGAACGATGAACTGGGCAGGTTGAACTGATCGCTGAAGTAACTTGCGATCCAGGTATCCACTACCGAGATCGCCCAGTCCTCTCCCAGCGTGGGCAGATCAGATGTACAAGACGCAGCCTGAAAGAGCGATCCGTAAACAGTCATAACGAATCCCAGCCCCAGCCACGTCTTCCGGCGAGCTTTCCTCCGCATCGCTGACTCCTTGCGAACTGTCGGTCCAAATCGCGATTGGAGGTGGCATTCTAACTCCGTCTACTCCGGCTCGCCAGTGCCAGAGGCAACATCTCGCAGGGCCGCCTCGCGCTGCCGCAGGTCTGGGCCTGATCTCCGGCGGCACGGCGGGTTGGCAGACCAGGGTCGACGCGGCTATATTGGCGGCACTATGGCACAACTACGCTACCTCGACGAAGCGGACCACATACGAACGATGGATGTGGGTGGAACCCGGTTTGTCATTGGCCGGGTTGCTTCCTGCAACATCACGTTTGTCGACGACATGGTCTCCCGCGAACATGCTCAGATCGAACCGACCAAGGATGGCCGACTGCGCATCAGGGACCTGGGCAGCCGCAACAAGACCTACGTCAATGGTCAACTAGTCACCGAGACAGTGTTGGCTGGCGGTGACGTTGTGCGGATCGGAGATCACGTCCTGGAGTTCCTGGACGATGCCCGGCCCACAGGCAAGATCGACCTAGAGTTTCTCACGCCTGACCGCGAGGAGCCGGCCGGAAGCGAATGGATAAAGACCAAGGCTCCGGTCACGCTGGCCCTCGACCAAGTCGGTCGACTGGCGGGCCTGGCGCAGTACGGCAGCATAATCGTGCGTCCGGAGGACGTTGCCGACGCCGCTCTTGCTCACTTGATCGTAGATCTGCAGGCCGAGCGCGGCTTCGTGGCTCTGCGGGGCGAGAGCAAGAAGGACCTGCGTGTGATCGCTCATCGAGCGTTGGCCCGGGCGTCGGGAGAGTCATTGACGCCGGTCAGCCAGTCCTTCGTGTACCCCGCCCTGTTACAACAGGCGGCCGGGCGATACCCGGCTACGGCGGGGCAAATCGATCCCAAGTCGGGATATGCCGCCTCAGGAATGGTTGCCCCCCTGCTTTATCGCAACGAGACGGTCGGCGTGGTCTACGTCGACCGCCCCGCGGGTAAGAAGACGTTCACCGCGATGGCGCTTCAGCAGTTCACAGCGGCCGGTGCGCAGCTTGGGTCCTTGTTGGCCACGGCCTCGCGCCGCGTGGCGCAGACCGCTCTCTCAGAGGGCGCTGCCTTCATGTCCAACATCAAGCGTAGCCAAGCGCTTCTAACGCCCACCCTGCCAGACCTGCCTGACTTCGAGGTGGCCTCCCAGTTGCTGCCCGGGCAGGGACGCTGCGGTGACACATGCGATCTGATAGCGATCGACGAGGGCAGTGTGTGCGCCGTGGTGGTCGATGCGGGTGGTAACGGATCGGTGGGGTTGGCGCAGGCGGCCGCGATTCGCACAGCGCTGTGGACCGGGTTGACCGCCCCACACGAGCCGCCGGACCTGGGCACCATCTTCTCCACTCTGAACCGGTCCATGATCGGGTTGCCGGGACGCCAGTTCATCGCCTGCTGCGCCGTCCATATCGATGTCGCTGCTGGCCGGATGACGTACGTAAACGCCGGCGCTCCGATGCCGCTCCTGATTCCCGCCGCCACGCGGATGCAGTCTCTGGATCAGCCTTCGCTGGTGTTGGGCGCGGATGCGACGTTTGACTACGAGGCCTCCACGGTCGATTTGCCGCCGCAGTTCCGCCTGCTGCTGCACACGGACGGGCTGATCGATTCGGCAAACGCCTCCGGGCAGGTCTTCGGTGAAGACGGTCTGAAGGACGTACTGCTGGACCGCGAGGCGTTCGCCGCCCCGGCCCAGATGACCGACCTGGTGGCCAAGGCGTTCACCAATCACCTGGCGGGTCATCCTCAGGCGGATGATGCTTTGATCCTGGTAGTCGGAAAGTAGCGCCCCGCCCGCGGGTAGAGTAGTGGCAGGCGCCGGTGGGCGCGTCTCTTTGCCAACAGGTAGGATTCGCAGATGGTCGCCGCAACCGCGTCGGAAATGAAGATAGTCAGCAAGCTGCTCGAGGTGCGCCACCTCACGCATGCTGATCTGACCCAATACACCATCGAGGCCCACGTCTCGGGCCTGCCGCTGGTTGAAGTGCTCCTGGCTCGCGACGTCATTAGTGACACCGATGTAGCCCAGGCCTACGCCGACTTCTACGGCCTGCGTTTCCTGGATCTGACTCGCCGCAAGCCGTCGTCCGCCTGGGTGTTGACCTTGCCGGAGAACATCGCCCGGCGCAAGTCGTGCATCGTGTTCAACGAGGTGTCGGGACAACTGGTGGTGGCTGTGGCCGATCCGGGCGACCCCGGCGTTCGAGCTGCTATCGAGAACCGGTTTGACCGGGCGATCCAATACGTGGTGAGCCCCCGGTACCAGATCGTTGACGCGCAGGACGAAGTATACGGCCAGGCCCGCAGTCGCGGAGCGCGCCTGGCTGACATCGCCCCGGTTGCCGCGGTGACGCGGGCTGTCTCGGCCAGCGG
>JANQGB010000977.1 GCA_028277545.1 Phycisphaerae bacterium
GCACCTTGATCGAGCAGGAAGTCACGGACCTGCTTCAGCTACCCATCGCCATCGACCGCATACAGACGCTGACCACTACCAGCCGGGCTTTTCACAACATCAGCGTGTCCCTGCCTACGCACGGCGATGAGGTGTTCCATTGCGCCAGGGCAGTATGGCATGACGCCAGCCGCAGCGGGCAACCGCACTACACACTCGATCTGGACAGCGGGTGGCTGCTGGTAGGCACCAGCCAATGGGCGGCGGAAGACTACGAAGCCATGCTGCGCTCCGGCTTGGGACAGGACTTTGCCGGGCTCTCGCTCCGGCGCGTCCAGCTCAACAACATCGATCTCGAGTGGCGGCATCCGGACATCACCCTGACTCTGCGCGACGCCGTCGGCCAGATGGTGTTTCAGGACGACGGCACCGGACGGGCTTCGCTGGTGTCGTACGACCTGAGCGGCTACGCGGTGGACCAGGCCATCAAGATCATCGCACACTTCACGCCCGGCGCGGGCCTTCAATTCCACGAGGCGGAGCTACAGCTACCGACCATCCCGCTGGGCGGCCTGGGGCTGGATCGCCTGCTGCGCACAGAAGTGAGCCACGGTCACTTCCAAGGCGAACTGCGCTACCGGCTGGCCGAGGGGCGGGAGACCATTCTTTTGAGCGGGGAGATCGACGGCGCCTCGCTGGAAGAGTTGACCGAGCCGGTCATCGGCGGTCCGTTCCGTGGCGAGGTGAACGTAATCGTTGACGAGGCGACCTTCGTGGACCGGCGTATAGACGCCCTGCGTTTTCGCGGACAGCTAAGCGACTTGCACGTTACCGACCTGGTCCCCATGCTGCACAACTCAACGCTGGACCCGCGAGTGCAGCTTCGCGTGCACCAGGCGTCGGTTTGCGGCAACAGCGTCGAATTCCTCAGCGCCACCGGCAAGGCCACCGACCTTTCGCTCGAGGGGCTGACCGGCTTGATCGGCCGGGGCACGCTGACCGGCCGACTGCGGGTGGATATTCGCAATCTCCAGATCGTGGACGACAGACTTTCACGAGCGGAGGTGGACGTGGTGGCGGTCCCGCCCGAAGGAGCACCGGGCCTGATTGACCGCACGCTGCTGGACTGGGTCAGCCGCGAACTGATCGGGCTGGACATCTCCAGCATCCTGCCGGAGAAGATCGAGTACGCCCAACTCGGCGCCCGGCTGGTAATCGAGGGAGAGACGCTCCGCATCCGGGGCAGCCACGGGAAGAACGGACGCACCATCCTCACGGCCCGCGTGTGGGGCCGGGACATCGCCATCCTCAACGAGTTCGACGACACCTTCGAGGTGGGCCCGCTGGTAGCCCGGCTGCGCGAGGCGCTCGAGGTCTACGACACTGAGCAGGTTCGCGAGTGGTGGGAGGAGTTGCATACTGCGCCACCGTAGCAACCGTGTGCGACAGATTCCCTGAGGCACACAGGTTGCGTTAACGAGCGCTACTCTTCGCGGCAGGCGTCGATAATCTCGGCCGCCCCACCGGTCAACAGGTCATCCAGCGTCCGCTGGACAACACCGGCTACGTCGGCCCTGGTGGCGGCGTGTCGAGCCCTGGCTACGCGGTCGCCGGCCGGCGAGGCGACGACGGCCGTCATGGTCAGTTCGTCTCCTTCGATCTGCAACAGGGCTCCGATCGGAGTGGTGCAGCCACCTTGAAGTTTGGTCACCAGCAGGCGCTCCTGGGCCAGTGCCAGCAAAGCGTCATCGTCCTGCACCGGCAGGACCAGGTTTCGGACGCGGGCGTCATCGTCGCGCCCCTGGACGGCCAGAATGCCTTGGGCCGGCGCGGGCACCAGGCGTTCGACGTCCAGCGCTTCGGTGACGTGCTCGGTCAGGCCTACACGCCGCAGGCCCGCCATGGCCAACAGCGTGGCATGGCAGTCGCCGCGGTGGACCTTCTTGATCCGCGTGTCCACGTTGCCGCGCAACACGCAGAAGCCCAAGTCGCCACGAATCAGCCGCAGTTGGGCCTGGCGGCGGAGACTGCTGGTACCCAGCACGGCACCTTCGGGCAGGTCGGCCAGTTTGCGGGCATCGCGTGAGACCAGCGCGTCTCGGGGATCCTCGCGGGCCGGCACGCAGATGATGTCCAGGCCGGGCGGCATCTCTTCGGGCAGGTCCTTGGCGGAGTGGACGGCCAGGTCGATGCTGCCCTCCAGGAGCGCCTCCTCCAGTTCCTTGGTGAAGATGCCCTTTTGCCCGACCTCCGGCAGCGGTGCTTCCTGGTCTCGATCACCCCGTGTGCTGATCCGCTCCACTCGCACTTCCAGTTCCGGGTTGTGGCGGCGGATCTCGCCGATCACCCAGTTGGTCTGCGTAACCGCCAGCAGCGAGCCGCGAGTGCCGACCACGAGGAGATTGGGATCGCGGTGAGTCATCTGTTCGCACCTTGCCTTGCTCAGACCTCGGCCACGTGTGAAACCGATGCGGTCAGTGTACCTGTGGTGCCCTGCTACTTCCCGGCGTCGCTCACGCCACGGATCTCGTCCGCCTGCCAGCCATCCACGTGCAGCCGGGCCAGCTCCCGAACCAGTTCGTCGGGATCGCTCTGGGCCAGCCGCTCGGCCACGGGCCGGAAACTCGGCCCCTGCCGCGTTGCCAACACCTGGACCGCAGACATGCGCACCAGCCAGTCCGGGTCGGCCAGCATCGGCGCCAGAGACTGAACGCGCTGGGCATCGAACGGCAGGTGGGTAACGGCATCGAGTACACCCGCTCGAACGATGGGGTCCGGTGCCGACTGGCCGGCCGCCAGCATGGCCTGTAGCGAGTTCCTGTCGACCCGAGCCGGCTGGTAGTCCGGCGCCTGCCGCATCACCGCCAGCCGCTCGTCCAGCAGTCCGACGACCGTGC
>JANQGB010001083.1 GCA_028277545.1 Phycisphaerae bacterium
GGACTTCTCGGCCATCAAGGCCCGCTTCGGGCAGGTCAGCGATGCGTCGAACTTCTGGTACGACGTCAACGCCGACGGCGTGATCAACACCATCGACAGTTCAGGCGTGAAGGCCCGCTTCGGCCATTCACTGCCAAGCTGTCCGTAAGACAAAGGAGCGCCCTACTGCGTCACCGGCACCCCACCGGTGACAGCAGTTGGCGTTTGAATGTGGCACCGGCATCTTGCCGGTGGAAGCAGTTTTTGTTGTTGTTTGAATGTGGCACCGGCATCCTGCCGGTGAGAGCAGTTGCCGTTGTTGTTCGAATGTCACACCGGCATCCTGCCAGCGCAGACCAAGGACAAAACAGCAGACTAACCAACCCCCCGCCCGCGGCCGGCAGCCAAGCCAGCCGCGGGCGGTTCTCTTTCGGCTTACTCGCCTGTACAATCCGTGCATGTCAGATGCGAGACAACGAACGGGTACCAAGATTGTCGCCACTCTCGGGCCGGCCAGTTGCTCGGAGACCGTGGTCGAGCAACTATTGCACGCGGGCGCCGACGTCGTACGGCTGAACTTCTCTCACGGTCAGCGCCAGGACCATGAGCAGGTCGTTCGCACGGTACGGGCGGTGAGCAAGCGCCTCGATCACCCGGTGGCATTCATGGGTGATCTATGCGGCCCCAAGATCCGCCTGCTCGAAGTTGACGCGGCTACCCCGCCGCTCAAGCCCGGCCAGCAACTGCGCATTCAGAGCCAACCAGAGGATGGCGGACCCTCCAGTGTAGGCATCAACCATCCGGAGATCATTCCGGACGTCGAAGTCGGCCAGCGAGTCCTGATCGACGACGGCGCCATCCGCCTGCACGTCGTATCCAAAGACGCCGCCGGCCTGCTGTGCGAGTGCGACGTCGGTGGTCGGCTCAGCAGCCGAAAGGGACTCAACCTGCCGGACACCGACCTCCGCAGACCCGCGCTGACCGACAAGGACCGCGAGGATGTCGCCTGGGCGGTCGAACGCGGTCTCGAGTACATCGCCCTGTCGTTCGTGCGACGGGCGGAGGACGTCGCTGAGCTCCGCAGGCAACTCGGCGCGTTGCAGGCAGACTGCCTGATTCTGTCGAAGATCGAGACGCGGCACGCCGTGGAGAACCTGGCGGAGATCATTGATGCTTCTGACGGCATCCTGGTGGCACGAGGCGACCTGGGCGTGGAGGTGGACGTAGCCATCGTGCCCCGCCTGCAAAAAGAGATAACCGAGCACTGCCGCCGAGCGGGTAAGCCAGCCATCATCGCCACTCAGATGCTGCAGAGCATGGTCGAGTCGCCGACGCCGACGCGGGCTGAGGTCAACGATGTGGCCAACGCCATCTTTGACGGCGCTGACGCCGTACTGCTGTCCGCTGAAACCGCCGTGGGCAAACACCCCGCGGCGGCGGTGCGGATGCTGGAGCGGATCGCTTTGGAAACCGAGTGCTGCGACCAGGGCCGATTGTCCGCGGTCGAGATCGGCGGCGGTGGATCGAAGATCGCCCCGGCAGTGGCCAGGAGCCTGTGCTCCATTGCCAACGAGATTGAGGCCAAGGCAGTGGTGGTCTGGACGGAACGTGGCACACTCGCCCGCCTGCTGAGCAAGCATCGCCTGGACCGGCCGGTGTTGGCACTGGCCCGCACCCCGGAGATTCGGCGCCGTCTATCGCTCTATTACGGAGTGGTCCCGCTGCAGGCCGCCAGGCCCGCACAACTTGATGACCGAATGGTTCTGGCGGACCGGGTCCTGATCGAAGGCGGATATGCCTCAGCCGGTGACACCGTGGTGCTGGGCTTCGGACCACAGACCGCCGCCCTCGGGAACACGGGCTCGATCATCATCCACACCGTCGAAGGGAGCAGCACGGCATGAAGCTGATTGGCCTGATCGGGGGCATGAGTTGGCAGTCGTCGGCCGAGTATTACCGTTTGATCAACGAGTTGGTCTGGCAGGCGCGGGGGCACCAGTACTCCGCGAGGCTGGTGCTATACAGCGTAGACTTCCAGCCGATCGAGGAAGCCCAGCGCGAAGGTCGCTGGGACCAGGCAGCCACCATGTTGTCGGACGCGGCCGCCGCCCTCAAGCGGGCAGGAGCCGACTTCATCGTGCTCTGTACCAACACCATGCACAAGGTGGCCGACACCATCGAGCGTCACGGCGGCCTGCCGCTGATTCACATCGCCGACACCACAGCCGACGCCATCAAGCAAAACCGCCTGACCAGAGTGGGCCTGCTCGGAACACGCTTCACTATGGATGACGGCTTCTACGCCGAACGCCTGCAGTCTCGCTACGGACTGGAGGTGGTTCTGCCCGTTGAACAGGATCGCGGCCAAGTCCATCAGATCATCTACGATGAGCTCTGCCACGGCCAGATAAACGAAGCGTCCCGGATGGTCTTTCAACGTATAATCGGCAGTCTCATCGATCGGGGCGCCGAGGGCGTGATCCTGGGCTGCACGGAGATTCCCCTGCTGGTCAAACCCGAGGATGCCACCGTGCCGCTGTTCGACACAACCCGGATTCATGCCGAGGCGGCAGTCGCACGAGCGCTGGACGATGGCGAGTCCCCCGGCTAGCGGCGCGAACAGGGACCGGCCGGCGAACGCGGCAGCCGATTGACCTGGCCGCTTTGGCCGAGGCAGGCTGACCCTGGTGTTGCCGGCCCTGTCGCATGAAGGTGTTTGCGGCAGTCGGTAAGAGGTGCAATCCTACTGCCGTTGGCCGTTGCCTGAAGCTGACGGTAGATCGTAAAACCTTGTCAGCCCCCGCCATCCTGCAGCCGCAAACCGCCGCCATATCACTCGCAGCGATGAGACGTGTGAGTGAGGCGCTTCCTGCCATTGCCGTTCGCCACCGCCATCTGTACGATGAGCGATCGCCGTTAGGAACGGTCTCGGCGGCGGCGCCGGCCTGCGGTTGAACGAGCCTGAGCGGCTCGGCCCGCCGGGAACCTGACCGCCTGTAAAAACACCAGCTCGAACGCGAGGAAGCGAAACCATGAACAAACGCCTATTCCCGTCACTGATAGTAGCGGTATCGTCCATATACGCCGCGGTGCTGATCTGTTGCACGACCGCCCTGGCCCAGGAGCCGACCCAGAAGATCAAGATAACCAAGCTTGACGAGTTGCCGAAGCACACTTATCCATTCACCGGCAAGGTCTCAGAGCTGGTGAAGGACAAGGCCGGCATCGCCAAGCTCTGCGCATCGGTCCGGGCCGACATAGAGGCCGATCTGGACAAATACGAGATCAAGGACGCCACCACTCTCCAACGCAGGTACGGCACGCTTATGACCATCGATCTGTTAGCGGGCGACTACGACGCTGCCATCGCCCGCTTGGAGCAGATTCGCAAGCTCGAAGATAAGGAAGCCAAGCAGCTCACCACCGGCCTGACCAGCCTGGCGTTGATCGACGCCAAGCGTGAGACTGGTGACACCGGCCACACGCCCGCCTATCGCCAGGCCTTCCAACGTAACCTCACTCGGCG
>JANQGB010001141.1 GCA_028277545.1 Phycisphaerae bacterium
TGTCATCGGAATGCCGGCGTCGAGGTAGCCGAACTCCATCCAGTGACGCCAGTTCTGAAAGATGCCGTAGGCGCTGGAGTAGGTGAAGTCGCTCGGCGCGTCACCCCAGGTTATCAGGGCCGCCGTGTGTCGCAACGGCTGCCGCGGACTATCACAGGTCGCGACTTCAGTCATCACCCGGCGTATGAGTTCAGTGATCGTGCGGCGGCGGAAGTCGTTCCATTGCGCATCACCTGATGGCGGGGTTCCGTCGTAGCCCGTGATTTGCTGGAACCTGGCCAGGCTGGACCTGGAGTAACTGGCGTCGGACGGATAGCCGGCATCAGTGCTGGTGTAGCGGATGTAGTCCCAGTGAATGCCGTCAATCTCGTAGTTGGTGCATAGTTCGCCGACTATGCTGAGCAGGTAGTTCTGGACGTCGGGCGATCCCGGGTCGAGCGTGTACTTGCCGTCAACGGTGGCAGGGCCGCCCCCCATCTGGGATCTTGGCACCATCAGCCATTCGGGATGGGCCGACATGATGCTGTTGCCGCTGGGCGGCCACGACGTGCACACTCGGAAAGAAACCAGCCAGCAGTGCACCTCGATGCCGTTGGCGTGGGCTTCCTGGACCAGGTAGGCCAGCGGGTCGATGTCGCCGACGATGTCGGTTGCCTTGGGCAGGATGGCGGAGTTCCAGTAGGCCCCGTGCCCATTGCCGACATCATCCTGGTAGGCCAGCACCTCGGCGATGATAGCGTTGTAGTTGCCTTCAACAGCCCGGTAGACCATTTCTTCGATCTGGGATGTGCTCTTGAAGCCGCTGTGGAACGCGTCGGCCCAGAAGGCGCGGAAGCTGGCGTCGGCACCCTCGACGAACAGGGCGGTGACCGTCTTGTCCTGCTCCATTACGACCGTAGTGTCGGACGCGTGGGGATCGGTCGGCAGCGACCCGGCGGACACCTCCCAGCGGTCGAACCGGTAGCCTTCTACCGGACTGGCCGCGATGGGCACGATCTCGCTGGCCAGCACTACGTAGGGGCCGCCCGCTGCGGGGCTGGTGCTGCCGGTGGCGGGCGGACTGATCGCCATGGTGAGTTCCACCGGGTCGGCCTCGGCGAACACGGCAGTGACAGTCTTGTGCTCGTCCATGGTCACCGTTGTGCTCGGCGCCGCGGGGTCGGCTGGTGGTGAGCCGGTCGATGTACTCCAGTGACTGAACTCGTACCCGGCTGCGGGGCTGGCCGAGATGGGGACAACCTGGTGCTCGATGTAGGGATAAGGCCCACCCTCTGCTGGCACCGTGTTGCCGGCGCCGGGAGGCGTGACTGCCATGCTGAGTTCGGCCAGGTTGCCGGTCCAGGTGAATCGAACCGCATCTGCGATGACCACGCTGGGATGAGCATCGTTGCCCAGTGTCACGAAGCCGTCGTTTCCAGCGTCGAAGCTAAACGAGCCCAGCACGCACCAGGTTTCACCGGCGACCTGCTGATTGACGATAACGGGCGTGGCGCCTTCTGCATGGTGGATGACAAACGGAGCGTTATCCGCCCGGTTCGTACCCTCGACGTACCAGATGGCGACCTGGTACACGCCGGCCTGGGGCAGGCTGGGGCGCCATTCCACCTCCGCAGGATCACCGCCGTAGTCGGTTGTAAGCGACCAGTTGTAGTTATCAGCGTAGGGTGTGCCGTACGCTCCCGTATTCCACGTTCCGTATAGAATCGTGAACTCGGCGTCAGCGTTGTCCACGGTGATGGTCTGCGCCGAGGCGGGCGCGGTTGACGTCAGCAGGACAAGTGCTACGGCAAGGCACGCCAATAGTCTCAGTTTGCCGGCCATTCCGATCCGTTCCTCCTCCTGGTCGAATCAACGCACTTGGTTGCGTCGTCGATGATTCCGTGCCCGGTTGCAGTAGAGCCTGCGAGCCCCCCTCAGTGATGCCCGTGCTCAGGCTGACTCCAGTATAACAAGCGGCGCGTCGACATTAAAGGACCCAGCGCGTGGCCGGGCAGCACACCTCCAACAGTGAAGCAACTTGACCGGTATGTATCACCGCCGTCCGTCGTGCTCCAGTCGGATTGACAACGATTCAGGCCTCAGACGGCGCACCGGCGCCGCCGGACTGCTGCACGTCTCTTACCTGCCAGGCCGGCTGATCCGGGTGTGCGTCTGCGGCAGCGTCATCGTGCAGTCAACCTGCCCGCTGTTTGATTGGTGTCCCTTCTCGTGGATAATCCGGTGCTGGAGGGCTCGCGCTCAGCGAACGGACAGTCTGTGCGGCTGGCCGGCCGATGAGGTTTTGAGAGGACTGACGCCAATCATGGACCAGAATTGCAGACCGTCCGGACCGATGTGGGTAACTCTGGTCGCGCTACTCGCCACCGGCGTGGGATGCTCAACGACTCACCGCCAGGAGTTTGCACCAATTCACCCCGTAGGTTTGATCCCCGGTGACACGATCGCCTTCGTGGCCCCGGCCGGAAAGCTGGACCGCCAGCGGATGGACCTGGCCAGGCAGCGCCTGCGGGCGATGGGCTTTCGGGTCCAGGTTCCGGACGACCTGTATCGCAGCCGCGGATACCTCGCCGGCCCGGACGAGACTCGAGCCGAGGAACTCATGGCTGCCTTCCGCGACCCCAACGTCAAGGCCATCTTCCCGGGTACCGGTAGCTACGGCGCCACGCGCATCCTGGACCGCCTGGACTACGACGTTATTCGGAAGAACCCCAAGATCATCATCGGATTCAGCGATATCACCGGTTTGCACCTCGCGATTCAGAAGAAGACAGGGTTGGTCACCTTCCACAGCCCCAATCCGATGTGGGGCCTGGGCAGTGAGGGCAATCTTCGCGATTTCTCAGCCAGGTACTTCTGGCGAGCGTTACTTCAGCGCGGACCACTCGACTCCGGGGGGCAAGGCTCGACAGGGGGGTACACGATTGTCACGCCCCAGGGCGTGCCGCAGGTGCGTGCCATCAGCCCGGGAGTCGGTCGAGGACGACTGACCGGTGGCAACCTGTCCTTGATCATCGCCCTGATGGGTACGGAGTTCGAAATCGAGACCGACGGGAGAATCCTGTTTCTGGAAGACGTCGGTGAGCGACCCTATCGAATCGACCGTTACCTGTGTCAGTTGCGGCTGGCCGGCAAGCTGGACAACCTGGCGGGCGTGATTCTCGGTCAGTTTGCCGATTGCGAGCCGAAGAAGGGCAAGGCCAGTCTGTCGCTTAGCCAGGTGTTGGGGGATTATTTTGATGACCTGGGCGTACCTGTGGTCGTTAACTTCCCGGCCGGCCACTCCGCCTACAACGCCACCCTGCCCTTGGGAGCGCTGGTAGAGGTCAATGCCGACACCGGTAGCGTCTCAGTTCTGGAGGAACCAGTTCGGCATGCCGATGCGTCGTGAGGCTCGCGGTGACGCTGGTCCTGGTCCAAGCCTCTGCCGGGCACACGCGTCCTTTCGACAGTCTATCCCTGCCGAAGCCGTCCTGCTGTCTGACACACTCAAGACGAGTGATTTACAGCTTTGACGCTGACATCCATCCCACCTCCCTCGATCGGTCCTGTCGGATAACAAGCATGCTGTCGGCCTGTCGACTCAGGTGGTCTCCTCTGAGGCATTACAGATCTCACACAGTGCACTGCCGGCCTCCGCCGCGGCCTGGTCTTGATACGCGACAGTTGCGGCAGCCTTTACGATGGCCGCCGCCTTGGTCGCTTGGGCGCTCGACTATGGCTCCGACAGTGAGGACGAGGCTGCCGGGCCTGCGGTCGCAGTCCCGGAGGCGCCCTTGTCCCCGATGAACACATTGGGGCTTCCGCTGGCAATCGCGTTCGCTCCGCCACAGGCCTCGTACGCCGAGTCGCCCATGCGGCTGGCCGGCAGCTTGTTTATGAACACGCTCTTGCTGCCCTGGGTGACAACTCCCGGGCCGTGCGGCGGTGTCGGACAGGGTAGCGGGCAGTTATGCAGATCGGTCATGCTGCCGATGGCGGAGACGGCAGCGCCGGCCGCTGTTGCGGCCGCTGCCTTGATGCCCTCGGTATAGGTTACCGCCGCTGCCGCCTGTCCGCCGGGCACGGCTGCGGCCGCGGTGTAGGCGGCGGCCAGCGACACGTTAGTCGTGTTCAGTGCGGCCATGGCCGAACTGGTGGCGGAGACGGACGACGCGCTGCCCTGGGTCGAGGCGCTCCCGGCTG
>JANQGB010000769.1 GCA_028277545.1 Phycisphaerae bacterium
TTCACCAACGCCACCGGCTGGCCGGCCCCGGACCACTATGCAACGGCGCGCGCCATTTCACGCCTGGCTGCGCGGCTGATCGCCGATTTCCCGCATTACTATCCCTTGTTCGGCGAACGCAGCTTCACCTGGAACGGGATTACACAAGTGAACCGCAATCCGATTCTGGGACGCCTGGCAGGCGCCGACGGCCTCAAGACCGGTCACACGGAGTCTGGCGGCTATGGTGTCGCGGCAAGCGCACGCCGGGGCGGACACCGGCTGATCCTAGTGATCAACGGCCTCGGCAGCGCGCGGACACGTCGTACCGACTCCGTTGCTCTCCTGGGGTGGGGGTTCGACCGGCTGAACGGCATAGTCCCTGACCACCCGGTCCAGCACAAGCCGAACCGGACGGAAACCGTGCGTCAGGCAAGGCCAGTGACCGACCCTGGCGCTACTGCGTGGCCGCGGCGCAAGCCGTCGTTCGATAGATAGATAGATCACCCGTCGCCTTGGAAACACGCACGGCGTCAGCCTCGGAACTCTAAGTGCATGTCTTTCAGGAACGAGGAGGGCGCCGCCCCCCACTTCTTCTCCAGCTCGAGCAATCGACCGCTGGCGTGCCAGTCCCTGACGATCTCGGCCAAGGCGTCGCGCAGGGCAAGATCGCCCTTGTTGACGGCTATGCCCCAGAAAGACGGCCGGATCGACGGGAGCGGCATGATGAAATCTGCCCAGTCGGGGCGGCCAAGAAACTGGCCGAGCCAAGTGGTGTCATAGACCATGACGCCGCACCGGCCGGCGCGCAGCCCGGCAAGGGCTAAGTTCGGATTGCGAAACACGACCAGCCGGGCACCGCGCACCTGCACGTCAGCGTTATACTGTGCTCCGCGAACACCGCAGACCCAACGACCATCCAAGTCATCCCATCCCCCGATCAAGCTGGACCTGTGGGTGAAAGCCGCCTGCTCGCCGGCATAGTAGGGTGGGTCTACGAACTCGACGATCCGCGCACGCTCTTTATTAATACCCATCGTAGCGATGATCAAATCGATCCGGCCAGCCACCAGGTATCGCAGCCGAGTTGCCGTCAGTACGGGAACCAGACGAAGGTCAACCCCGAACCGAACTGCGACATCCTCAGCGAGGTCCGGTTCCAAGCCGACAATATCACCCGTTTCTGTTTGGAACCCGTAAGGGTGATAATCAATCTTGGTACCAACATGCAGAACGCCCCGCTCACGGATCGTAGCGAGGCTATCGGCGAATGCAGGCATCCAAGTGCCCGCGCACGCAAACAGGATGGCCAGCCATCCGGGAAGGACAGTGCATCGATGCATGGGATTGATGGACCGTTGAACGGCTGACCAGCGAGTAGGACTAGAGAGGGTCTTACCCAACCTCTTCGATGTTTGCCGCCATATGGGAAAGGTTTTCCCAAGGATAAAGAGTTCACCTGTGAATTCGAGACAATTCACCCACTTGTATGCAATATTAAGAATATCCCTTCCTTAACGCCAAACGAGCGGCGCGACCAGGGCACGCTTCGTCGTGCCCTGACCTGTGCGATCACGTCCCGAGCCGCACCATTATCGCGCGCGCTTGCTGCGAAACAGAAACTCACGGCCAACTTTGACCCGCTCGGCACCATCATAGCCGATGACGTCGGCGGTGGCGTAAGTCTCACTCCATCGCTCCGGCAAGAAACTTCCAGTTCCAATGACATCGATCGGTGCACGCGCCTCTGCCATCATCCGGCACTTCGCGGGATTGAAACCGCTCGAGGCCACGATCATCACTTTGTCGAAGCCGGCGCGATCGAGTGCGTCACGGACGTGGTGCACAGCTGCTGCCGAAACTCCGGTGCCGATTAAATAGCGCAACTGAGTCTCGTCTCGGTAACCGCGCACCGCCTCAGGGGCATGGCGTTCCAATACAGCGTAGGAGCCGGGCGGGTCCAAACCCTCGACGAAGCGCCCGCCCGGCGTATCGAGCCGCACGCCAATCCGCCCCTGTGCCGCCAAGTCCGGAAAACGCCGGCAGACGGCCAAGCTGTCGGTCACCTCTCGTCCGAAGTAATCAACGAGAACGATCAAGTTCTCGTCTGGAAAAACCTCCTGGAACATCTCGGCAGCACGCAGTGTCGCCCCCGCGTATCCGATCAATCCATGGGGCATGGTCCCCAGGCCGCGCTCCCGCCCGAAATAGTGCGCGGTCGCGTCCGCCGCGTTGCCGATGAACCCCACTGCATCGACCTTCCGCCGTGCCCGGGCCGAGCCGACGCTGGCGGCATAGGCCATCAGCTCCGCCATCTCGGTGCCCGCGCAATGGCGGGCATCCATGGCCAGGAATTTCACCTGGGGCAGGTCCGCGCACATCGTGTAGGCATTCTGCGCCGCAACGCAGGGCGGGCCCAGCTTCATCAACAGCAGAGTCTCCAGCTCGACCAGCTTGGAGAAAGGGCCGGTGAC
>JANQGB010000770.1 GCA_028277545.1 Phycisphaerae bacterium
GTGAGCGATCCCCGCAAGGGCGGTCGCCCGGCGGGTTACTAGACTTGTTGTACAAACGGACGTATACTTACCTGGGGTGCAGGCATATCGGAGGCAACAGCGGTGAGTTCGTCCGAAAACATTGCGGACCGCGCACCGGTCATTCCGGCACACGCGCCGGGCGTTCGCCTGGCGCCTTTGACGGACGAGGGCACCAATCAGGGTCTTATCATCCGCCGGGCGGCCAGCATTATAGGCTCGGAGGACGGCTGCAAGGTTCGCCTCCGCCACAAGGATGTCTCGGGCAGACACTGCGTGCTGGTAAACACCGGGGGGGACGTCTTCATCCGTGATCTGAACAGCCGCAAGGGCACCTTCCTGAACGACCTGCGGGCCGAGCACGAGCAACTCGAGGACGGCGACGTTATTCGCATCCGCCCGTGGGAGTTCCGTGTCTCCGTTATTGCGCCGGAGAGTTCCGACACCAGCGACATCACCGGCCTGGGGCTCGAGCCGGCCCCGGCGGCGGTGGCGCTGGAAGAGGCGGCCACCGGGCAGATCACCAAGCTGACCCGCGAGATCAGCCTGATAGGCCGGCGCAGCGGCTGCGACTTGGCCATCGAGGACCGTTCCGTGTCGCGAGCCCATGCCATCATCTTCACCTACCTGTCCAACGCGGTGGTCTTCGACCTGGGCAGTCACAACGGCACCTGGCTGAACAAGGCGAGGGTCTCTTTCGCCAAGCTCAAGGCCGACGACGTACTCCAGTTCGGCGCGGCTGAGTGTCGCGTTCTCATCATCCAGCCCAGCCCCACGATCGAACGCGGCGGGCGGAACGGCCAGGTAGTTCGGACTCCCGCGCCCGACGGCTCTTTCAGCGACCGTATCGATATTCGTGCCTCGGAAGTCGACCGCCGCTGATCTTCCCTGCCTCCTTGACCCCACGACTGATCGTCCCTATCTTACCGCCCGATCTGATGGGAAACGCCGATCAAGCACTCAACCTGATCACTGGCGGCACCGGCCTGCTCGGTAGCCACATCGCCGAGCAACTCGTGCGCGGCGGGCGCCGCGTGCGCGCCCTGGTTCGCCCCGGCGCCGACGTGACCTTCCTGCGCGAACTGGGCGTCGAGCTTGCCGAGGGCGACGTAGCCGATCGGGCCTCGCTGGACCGGGCCTGCCAGGGTGTGCAGCGAGTCTACCACTCCGCCGCCCGAGTCGGTGACTGGGGACCCTGGTCGGACTTCGTCCGCGTAACAATCGATGGCACGCGCAACACGATCGAGGCTGCCATCGCCGCCGGAGCCGAGCGCTTCCTGCACATCAGCTCGATAAGCGCGTACGGCCATCCCGACGGCGAAGGGCTGGTCCTGGACGAGACCGCTCCGCTGGGGCAGGGGCTCCACAAGTGGTCCTACTACTCCCGAGCCAAAGTCGCGGCCGAAGAGATCGTCTGGCGGGCCAACGAAGAGGGCCGCATCGTGGTCACCGTGGTCCGACCGAGCTGGCTGTACGGCGAGCGTGATCGGGCCACCATGGGCCGGCTCATCGACTCCATCCGCTCGGGCAAGGCCAAGCTGATCGGGCGCGGTGACAACCGCCTAAACGTGGTACATGCCGCCAACGTGGCCCAGGGAGCAATTCTGGCGGCCGAGTCCAGCGTTTCTGCCGGTGAGTCCTACAATTGCAGTAACGACGGTGTCCTGACCCAGGGACAGTACTTCAACCTGGTGGCCGAGGCGCTGGGCGAACCACCGGTTACCCGTCGCGTGCCGTACCCCGTCGCCCGCTTCGCAGCCCTGATCCTGGAGTGTGTAGGCCACGCCTTCCGCGTGAAGAAGCCGCCTCTGGTGACGCGCTACTCCGCCTGGCTGTTGGGCCGAAAGTGCTTCTTTGAATGCACCAAGGCCCGCGAGCAGTTGGGCTGGACCTCCACCATCTCCTACCGGGACGGCATTCCTGCCGCGGTGAAGGACTACCTCAGCAACCACGGACGATCGTAACACGCAACGCCAACCGCTCGCCGCACCCGCGGAAGCCACCTCAGTTGCCCCGGCGCCAGGGCCTGCGTAGACTGGACCCGTAACAGGAGGTTGTTCACCATGCTAAACCCCGCCCTGGCGGATGCGGACCGAGCCATGTTGCTGGTCATCGACGTGCAGACCAAGCTGCTGCCCTCCATCGAGGAGTACGAGGAGGTCCAGGCGGCCATAGAGTACCTGCTGCGCGGAGCGGATATATTTGAGCTGCCGGTGTTGGCCACCGAACAGTACCCGCAGGGCATCGGGCCGACCGTGGACCCTGTGGCCCGGTTGCTCTCGGAACGGAAGGTCGACGTACTGGAGAAGAGCACCTTCAGTTGTTGCGGTGACCAGGCCTTCCGCGAAGCGCTGCGCGAGGTTGATCGGCCGCAGGTGATCGTCTGCGGAATCGAGGCCCACGTCTGCGTGCAGCAGACCACGCTCGATCTCCTGTCGCTGGGACACCAGGTGTACGTCTGTGCCGACGCGGTCGGCTCGCGCCGCGGGCTGGACCTGGACCTCGGCCTGTCGCGCATGCAGCAGGCGGGAGCCGTGGTGACCACGACCGAGTCGCTGCTCTTCGAGTTATGCGTCGAGTGCAAGTCGCCGCGCTTCAAGAGGCTGCTCGATTTGGTGAAGTCCGCGGACCGTTAGTCCGCGGGCGCCGCCTGCCGCTTGTACCTCCAGGGTGACCGGCTATGACCTGGGACAACGAGCAGTCTGAGTGGTCTGAATTCGACGTCGACGACGAAGACGATCCGGAGAACGACCAGCTTCCCTGCCCGTCATGCGGGAAGATGGTCTATGATGATACCGATCAGTGCCCGCACTGCGGCGACTGGATTGTGCCGCTGGCAGGCTCGGATCGGCGATCACGCATGATACTGATCGTTGTCGTGGCAGTGACGCTGCTGGGCGTGTTGGGATGGATCATCCGGTGACGGTGTGTAAGCCCAGCGCTTCAGGTGATCCAATCGTGCAGGGTCCGCTGTGCGGGCCACATCCCCGGTCAGAATCAAAGGAGTAAGCGATGGCCTTTCCCGATACGCGTCCTCGACGTCTCCGCCGGACGCCGACTCTCCGGCGCATGGTCCGGGAGACGAGACTCAGCGTAGACGATCTGATTGCCCCGCTCTTCGTGCGGCCGGGCAGTGGCGTGACCAAGCCCATCGACTCGATGCCCGGGG
Organism: Phycisphaerae bacterium; assembly: GCA_028277545.1. Lineage (GTDB taxonomy): Bacteria > Planctomycetota > Phycisphaerae > UBA1845 > UBA1845 > JANQGB01. The sequence goes on from JANQGB010000770.1 coordinate 3,188, forward strand.
TGGCCCAGATGTCGGTCGACCGGGTTGTCGAGGAGAGCCGGGTGCTGGAGGAACTGGGCATCCCGGCCGTGATTCTGTTCGGTATCCCGGAAGCAAAGGACCCCATCGGCAGTGACACCTGGTCTGACGAGGGCATCGTGCAGCAGGCGGTCCGTGCCATTCGCCAGGCCTGTCGCGACCTGATCATCATCACCGACGTCTGTTTCTGCGAATACACCGACCACGGACACTGCGGCGTGATCAGCACCCGACGCGACGGGACCAAGGAACTGGACAACGATGCCAGCCTGGAGAACCTTGCCAAGCAGGTCGCCAGCCACGCCAAGCACGGTGCGGACATCGTGGCTCCTTCCTGCATGCTGGATGGCATGGTGTCGGCCATCCGCCAGGGTCTCGATGACGACGGCTACCAGGACGTGGCGATTCTGTCGTACGCCGCCAAGTTTGCCAGCGGCTACTACGGGCCCTTCCGCGATGTGGCGGAGTCCGCGCCGGAATTCGGAGATCGGGCCAGCTACCAGATGGACCCGGCCAATACCGACGAGGCCCTCAACGAGGTCGCCCTGGACGTCGAAGAGGGGGCCGACATGGTCATGGTCAAACCGGCCGTCAACTACCTCGACGTTCTTCAGCGCGTCAAAGAGGAGTTTGGCCTGCCCACCGCCGCTTATCATGTCAGCGGCGAGTTCGCCATGATCAAGGCCGCGGCTGCCAACGGCTGGTTGGACGAACAACGCTGCGCCATCGAAACGACCACCGCCATCAAACGTGCCGGTGCCGATCTGGTCCTGACCTACTACGCCAAGGACCTGGCCAAGTGGTTGTAGCCGCACCTTGACCGTAGTCTCTGCCCGGGCGCTTTGCGGGACAGACCGATAGACGCCCGCCGGTCGGCTGCCTACCATGGCCCCACTATGCGGTTTGTAGCGAACCTGCTCTATCTGATCGGCGCGGTGTTCTACGTGCCCGTGCTTTGCTACCAGATGGTGGTACAGGGTAAGAACCGGCGCGGGTGGCGGCAGCGCTTCGGTCACTGGCCCATCAGGCCGGGCGACCGGCCGCGCATCTGGCTCCACGCCGTTAGTCTGGGCGAGATCAACGCCACGCCCCTGCTGGTCGCGGAACTCCAGCAACGGTTGCCGGACCACGAGATCGTCATCTCCACAACAACCGACACGGGCTTCGCCCGGGCCTCCAAGCTCTACGGCCCCGAACGCGTCTTCCGTTATCCGCTGGACTTCAGTTGGATGGTGCGCCGGGTGCTGCGCCGGGTGCAGCCGTCGCTCATCGTGCTGGTTGAGCTGGAGGTCTGGTACAACCTGGTACGCCAGGCGGCCAGGCGCGCGATCCCGGTGGCGGTGGTGAACGGCAGGTTGACCGCCCGCAGCCGGCGGCGCTTCGGACGGTTGGGCTCGCTGGTGCGGCCCATGTTCCGGTCCCTGGCCTGGGTGGGGGCCCAGGATCAGGCCATCGCCACGCGCTTCGTCCAATTGGGCGTGCCCGCCGGGCGGGTGGAGACCATCGGTTCGGTCAAATGGGACACCACCACCGTGGCCGACCGCATCGACGGGCAGGCAGAGCTGGCCCAGGCGCTGGGCACCACGGACGGTGCGCCGCTGTGGGTCTGCGGCAGCACCGGGCCCGGCGAAGAGGCGATACTCCTCGAAGCCTACGGCCGGTTGGCCGAGAGCGGCTCGTCACTGAATCTGGCCCTGGTGCCCCGCAAGCCGGAGCGATTCGACGAGGTGGCGGAGTTGATTTGTAGCCTGGGCTACAATTGTATCCGCCGCAGCCAGAATCCCGACGGCGCCGACGCGCCCAATCCGCCGGCCAGCGCGACGTCGGTGATCCTGGGCGACACTATGGGTGAACTGCGCAAGTTCTATTCGCTGGCCAGCGTCGTCTTCGTGGGTCGCTCTCTGGTGCCGATGGGAGGGTCCGACCCCATGGAGGTCGCCGCCCTGGCCAAGCCGGTCATCGTCGGGCCCCACACCGACAACTTCGCCGCGCCGGTAAGGGCCTTCGCCGAGGCGGACGCTATCCGCGTGGTGCAGAACGTGCGGTCGCTGGTCGTCGCCATCCACGACCTGATGGGCGATCCGCAGGCCGCTTCCGAACAAGGCGCCCGCGCCAGGCAGGTGGTCCTGGATAACCAGGGCGCAACTGGCCGGACCGCCGACTCCCTGGCCACCCTGCTGGGGCAGTCAGGATCGGTCCGCCCGGACGCGTAGCATCACAAGGTCGAGTCACCTTCACGCCCGGCAGCGCTTTCATCCTGCCGCTACCTCAGAAGCGATATCGGAGGGCGAAGACGATGTTGGTACCGTTGTACTCCTCGGGGCGGTAGAAGTGGAAGGTATAGTGGGCCGACAGGTTGAACGCCCAGCGATCGTTCACCGGAAACTCCCAACCCAGGCCGATCAGCCAACTGAACAGCCAGTCCTCGATACGCTGGGAGTCCTTGTAAATGGGAACGGGCGCCAGGGCGAGGTGTCCCGCCCCTCTGGCCCGCAGGTAGCCGAATTCGAAACCTGTCACCGCGTAGGGGCGGCTGGCTTTCAGGCGCTCTTCCAGGTCGGGGTAGTTGCGGTATGCCGGAATGCCCCAGGGATAGATGTCGGCGGTCAACCCTGAGTAGATCAAGGCGTACTTGAAGTTGACCTCCAGGTTGGCATTAAGCCAGCGCTGGTGGTTGCGGTCACCTCCTACGCCGTAGCCCAGGTAGAAGTTCCACGTCAGCCACTCGGTCTCTCGTCGCCCCAACCCGATGTACTGGGTGGTCAGCACCATGTCGGTCTTGCGGTCCAGTGGGGTGTAGGGACTCTCGAATACCCCCAGCACGTCAAGCTTCAGGGGCAGGTCGAGACGCAGTTGCAGCTTGTCGGCCGCCGATTCCAGCCTCGTAAAGCCGGTCCGGAAGCCCATGTCCAGGTACCAGAAGCTGTCGTCATCGCGGGTTTTCATCGCGAAAAGCCCGGGCGGTATCCTGCTCAGATCGAAGCTGTCGTCGAAGTGGTCCAGTATCTGCCCGTCGGGCGGCAACTCGGGCCGGGCAGGCTGCGTGGTCACTTTCTCTGGCCGGGCTCGCTTCCGGTACTCTGGGGATAGCTTCTTGAACGGACCCACCAGTTCCCACTCGTCCGCGAGCCTCACGGCCTGCTGGCGCTCCCGGACGCTGTAACACCCCGACGGCGTAAGGGACAGCGCAATCAGGTACAGCGCGGGCCGCCAAGGTCCCTTGATGCTCCGGATGGCGACCTCTGCTTTATTAATTGCATCCAAAATACACACCGCGATGCGTGTCACGACGGGCAGTCCCTGAGTTGGCGGGCCGAGCACAGGCGAGCGTCGTCGCCCCGCGTTATCGGCCTGATTCTACGGACTACGGTCCACGTTCCGCAAGCGTATCCTGCGGCGCTCGCAGGCGTGATCCTGCGGTCGGCGCGGCCGGTGGAGTCGGTTCGGCAGGCTGACATGGCGTTGCTCCACGAACGGGCTACGTCGCTGGGACTTG
>JANQGB010001251.1 GCA_028277545.1 Phycisphaerae bacterium
CCAGCCTTATCATCCTGCCGGAGAGCTACACGCTTAGTGCCACTCGCGCGGCACTGGACCAGCTCCCCGGCGTGAGCGTCAAGCTGCGCGGGCAGGACATGGCCTTTACGCGCGATGGGCAGAGCGGCTGGATCGCCCTTGGCGAGTCCCGGCGCGGCGCCTCGTTGCTTATGGCTTACGCGTGTATAGGAGTATTCGTAGCCTTTGTCCGAGTGAGGCCCGCCTGGCAGGTCGCGTTCCTGGCGGCGTCGGCCGTCCCGATCGTGCTGCTCTGTAACCTGCTGCGCATCGTGACCTGGGGGTTGGTGGTCATTTACGGCCAGGCCGGCGCGACCAGTCCCACGCCGCGTGGCGTGGCCGCCGTGGTATCCCTCAGCGCAGCCTACGTTACCTTCGGCCTGCTGGCCGCCTTGCTGTCAGGACTGTTCACTGATAGCGAGGAGGAGGACGAAGAAGAGGAAGGCGAAGAGGAGAGCTGTGATGAGTAGGCATGGCACCCACTTCGGCAACCGCAAACGTCGTGGGCAGGGGCTGCTCTCGCCCTTGTTCGTAGTGTGCGGGCTACTGCTGCTCCTGGCGGCTGTCGGTCTCCGCCCGGCAATGTCCGCACTGGCGGAGCACTATCGCAAGGAGTCGATTGCCGTCAGGCGGCCGCTGGCAGATCTGGACGTGAGCGGCCTGCCGTCGTTCGTCGAACTGCCCGAGGAAGCGGCACCCATCCTCAAGGAAGAGGACGTGGATACCGACGAGTACACCTGGATCTCATTGAAGGATATCGACAGGACAGAGGCCGGCCTCTCCTCCGTGGCACTATACGTCACCTACTATAGCGCCCCCGGCGACAAGGTGGCACACACCCCAGAAGTCTGCTACCGCCAGGGCGGAGCCAAGATCCGCGACGTCCGGCTGGTCTCGCTGGACACACCGGAACTGGCCCCGCTGCACCAGCGGATCGAGATGAACCTGCTGGAAATGGAACAGGGGGGCGTCCGGCAACTGCTGGCTTATGTGTTCTGTGCTAACGGGGAGTTCACCACCGATCGAGAGCGGGTGAGGTGGATACTGGCCAGTCCCGGTGACCGGCACATCTACTATAGCAAGATCGAGCTCCTGTCGGCGTGGCCCGAAGACGAAGCTAAGGCCGTAGTATTGGAGCGGTTTGAGCGGCTAATGCGCCAGGCGCTGGCGGTGCTGATTGCCGACCACTTCCCGACGGCCGATCAACTCAAGGGGCGGTAGGCTCAGAGCAGGCGGCACGGCGATCCAGTAAGGCCATGAAACCAGCGTGAAAGAGCATCAGGGCAGCCATCACGCCGGACACCAGCAGAACCGTCGAGCGCGGCTCAGGAACAATACCCCATAGATCATCGATCACGATCGACTCGCCGGACTTCAGCCCCAACCTGGCCTGCACTTCACCCAGGACTGCGCCCTTACTGGTGACCCGCAATGAGAACTTGCCTGTCCCCCGCCGACGAATGGCGTGCCGCACGTCGTCGGTCCAGGCGACAAAGAGGCCGTCCTTCGACTCGACTTGCCAGCCGTCCGGCGCCCGGAAAAGGTAAGCGTTGGATTGGGCCACTTCGAAGCGGGTGATGGGCCGGGAGGCTACGTTGCCCACCCAGTAGGTGTAATCGCTGGCCTGGATCTCGACGTGAATCCGTACGCCGTCCTGCTGAGCGTCAGCAGGGCCGACCACGACAATCGCCAGCGTCACAACCAGCCAACTCATCGCCACCCCGATCTCACTTTCCGTCAGCCTGCTGACTACTCGACCGGTCCATCGTATCGAATGCGAGCCACCGACGCCACAGTGCAGCAACCACCGCCCCGATGCAGGTATCATCGGGCAGCGAAGATTGAGTGCTACAGGGGATGGCGTCTGCCGGCTCGCGCTGTGAATGCACGGAGGGCTGTGGCCGGCGACCACAGCCCTCGCAGCGCTTGCTCCGGAGGAAGACTGAGCTGCTACCGGCGACGCCTGGTCGATAGACCTGCCAGGATGCTCGCGACCAGCAGACCCAGCGTGCCTGGTTCGGGCACGACCAAGCGGAAGTATCCCTCCACCGTGCCGGCGGGCGTGTCGACGTCGGCCGTGAAGTAGATATCCACCAGATCGGCGCCGTAACGGTCGCTCATGGTCATCGAGCTGATGCCGGTGAAATTCGTCAGAATAGAGTCGAGTTCGACCTCGCCGTCGCCGTCCAGATCGACCGCGTCGCCCTCGCGTACCAGCAGTTCATCGTTGAAGAACAGGGCCTCCAGCGAGTTGTCCTGGATATCCCAGATGAAGGCCACATCGCCGTCTTCGTTGAGATAGGCGCCCTCGATTGAGCCGGAGAGCACCTCGCCGCCGAGGGTGTCACCTTCTCTGTAGACGATCTGCCCGTCTAGCACCACGATCTCGTCGGTGGTTGTGTCTCCGTCCGTATCGCCGGTGATCAGCCAGATGCCAGCCTGGGTGATGCCGGCGTAGTCGAAGTTATCCCAGTTCTCTCCGGGCAACCCTCCGGAGGCGGCCGGAATCGGTGAGCCCTCCGTCAATGGCGCACCGTTGGACATTGCCACCTGGCCGTCGACCACCATGCTGTTGTCGTTGGTGCTGGATCCCGTGTCGGTGCCGATCTCGGCGATGAAGTGTGTGCCCAGAGACGACAGTCGGAAATCGAAACTTAGATCATCAAGCGGGTCGGCCAGACCGGGTATGAGCTGGCCATCGAACAACAACGGGGTGGCTCCGGAGCCCAGGAGGAGGTACCGCCCCTGGGTCGAGCCGCCCGGCGTGTCGGTGACGCCGCCCACCCAATAGATGTTGTCGCCGGCCGTCACACCCGGACGGCTGCCGAAGCTCCAGTACATGCCCGGCACGCCGGGAACCGGTTGCTCCTCGATGGCGACGACCTGATCGTCCAGCCACACGCCGTCCAGTCCGGTACCGCCCGCAACCAGGTCAGTGCTGGACGGACTGTAGGCAACACTGCCGCTGTTGCTCAGCCCGAAGAAACTCTCGAACGAATTCTGCTGAAGATCGCCGATCGTCCCTTCCGTCCGTAGGGTGGCGCCGGGTCCGCCGTCAGCGCTGCCCCACACGTGGCTCAACGTCGTGCCGCTGCCCGTCGTGTTGACAGTGACGGCGTAGCCGCCCACGTGATTCACCGCGGTGTTGTTGATGGAGTTAACTAATTCGGTGGGCATATCGGGCAGCGGCTGATCCTCGACCAACAGCGCCGACGGCACCGGACCCGCTGACAGCGGGGTCGCCGCCAGCGCGAGGACCGCGCCGGCGACACCCGCTACCCATAGGTTAAGACTCTCTCTCCCGTTCCTAGGCATCTCTCTCTCCTCAAACCTGACTCCCCCAGATGCTCGGTTAACAGGCTCTCCCCGAGCCTTTTATGGATGCGACGTACCGAAGCCTCCTTTCACGCCGAAGGACACCGCACGCGCGCGTCACGCACCCGTCGCAGGCACACGACGTACGTTGGTGAGATGTGTCGCTAAAACTCCCTATCGAGGTGCCACTCCCTCTCCCTGCTCGGCGGGTGCCCCAGCCGCAAACACCTGCTCTCGCACCGCCTAGCACCATAGAAATTAAACTAACGGTGCATGAGTTGCAAGCAGAAAACCGCATGATTTACCGGCAGCGGAACAGTCCATTAAGTCAGTTGCCAGCAGACACTTATGAGACCGCCCCGCTGAGCGGTCGACGAAGCCGAGGCGGCGAATGCCGGCCTGCCTGATGCCGTTGGAGCTTCGCGGCAGCGCCGGGCAGGCGGCCTTAACCAGTCTGGTGGCCCGCGCCGCGGCGGGCGCCGCACAGTCCGCTACTTGCACGGTTGGCGTAATCTGTCAGAGTTGTTGGCGGTTCTGACCGACACGTATGGGCTGCGTCATCGACGTTCGGGCGTCCTGGCGAACTGAAGTTCGGGACTCGTTACGATCCAGTAGTCTTGGGGCACAACATCAGCATGGGAGCCCGCAGGTTGTTGCAGGTCGCGCTGGCACTCCGTCACAGGCACCGTATCATGTGTTCGCATGTCCGGGCTTGACTATCGAACGGCCGGTGAATCGCACGGGCCCGCCGTGGTGGTAATGATCGAGGGTCTGCCGGCAGGGCTGGCGGTGGACCTGGAGAGGATCAACGCTGAGCTGCGCCGGCGCCAGGGCGGGTACGGTCGCGGTGGGCGGCAACGCATCGAGAAGGACGCGCTCGAGATTCTGTCCGGCGTACGGAACGGACGGACCATCGGCTCGCCGCTCGTTGGGCGCATCGTCAATCGTGATCACCGACTTGACGAGGCGCCTGCGGTTCATCATCCGCGCCCGGGCCACGCGGATCTGGCCGGCAGTCTCAAGTGGCTGACCACCGACTGTCGTGAGACGCTGGAGCGCGCTTCGGCACGCGAGACCGCCGGGCGCGTGGCGGCCGGCGCAATCGCCAGATGTCTGCTGGCGGAGTTCGGCATCGACGTAGTCGGTTTCGTGGTCCAGATCGGTGAGGAAGTGGCCGCCGTGGACCCGGTCATGTCACCCGAGGAGCTGCGCCAGCGACGTGACCGCAACGAGGTGTACTGCCCTGATCCGACCTGGGTCAAGCCGATGATCGCCAGCAACTGCCCAGGCCCGGCGGGACGCCGAACACCCGAACCTCAACCACACCGCCGCGGGTGTCCTTGTCCTTCTTGGCCTGGCGAATTGTAGCGATCATCGGCTTGACCCAGGTCGGATCAGGGCAGTACACCTCGTTGCGGTCACGTCGCTGGCGCAGCCCCTCGGGTGACATGACCGGGTCCACGGCGGCCACTTCCTCACCGATCTGGACCACGAAA
>JANQGB010001311.1 GCA_028277545.1 Phycisphaerae bacterium
AAGGCCCGCCTGATCTTCCGATATTGTCAGAGGGAGGAGACGGAGCCAGCAGGACTAGACTATCCGGTCAACTCGGGAGGCTACGCCCATGGTCCGGCACGCGGTCACCGTCACAGCGGATGGTCCCGATCCCCTTGCGGAGCGGGAGCGCGGTTACCTCATCTGCTCGCTGAAGGGCGGGCTCTATGGCCTTGAGGTCAGCCGGGTGCGGCACGTCGCCTCGCTCGGTAAGGTCTGGTCACTGCCGTGTTCTCCCGAGCATGTGTGCGGCGTCACCAAGAGCCGGGGCAGACTCGTCCCGCTGATCGACCTGGGGCTGAGCTTAGGTCTGCAGCGAACGGCGACCCACTCCCGAAGCTGTATGGTTGAGTTGGACGCCGGCCCGGCAGCCGTCATAGTTGATTCAGCCGAATGCGTGCGTTTCTTCCCTCCTCGTCAGATTCAGCCGGCCACATTCGCCGGCCATTACGCCCAGGATCGAACTGTCAGCGGTGTGACCACGGTGGACGACCGGTTGTGCCTGTTGCTCGACCTGGAGCAGGCCCTGCGCCTGGGCAACGCGGGCGGCGGCCAAGATGACGCCACCGCGCCGACGCTCCCCGAAAGTACACCGCAGCGTACCGGCTTGAGTCAGCGGTCGGAGACACCGTTGCCACAGTCGGCGCAGGTGCCGGACGCGCGGGCGGTTCCGCCGCTCGGGCTGTCACGCGCGGATCTTCCCGCAGATATCCGAACCGGCGCCGGGGATGAGCCGCCCGCCATCGGCAGGCTGGTCACCCTGAGACTGACCGACGCCCGCCGGGAGCTGGAGGCCCGTCAAGCGGCGAACGCCGGACGCGAAGAGCATCTGGCCAGGCTGCTGGCCCGGCCCGCGTTTGCCAATGGCCGCCGGGTGCCCGGCTTCCGCAGTGGCAACGTGCGTCTCTACGCCCTGGCAATTGCCCTGCTGGAGATGCCGGCCAGCTTCCAGACGAAGGAGGCCGCACCGGTCGTATGCGACCTGTTGGGGCGCTCGCCCGGCGAGTACCGGGTCAACCACTTACGATACGACCTCGGCAAACTGCGAGCCCGGCACCTGGCCGAGCGGATCGGCAAGAGCCGCCAGTACCGCCTGACCGGGATAGGCCGTACGGTGTGCGAATCCCTGGGCAAGAGCCAGCCCGCCGCCGAATTGCGGAATGCCCGCCATGCCGCCGCACTGCACGTGCAGAGGACGGCGCTCTCGGCATAACCCGAGGCACGGCCCTCCTCGCAACGCTTCGGGGCGCTACGAAATCGCTGCTGAGATGCTTGATCGCGTGAGGGCAGCCAGTTAACCTCAGCCGCAATAACAGCGCCGACGCCGCAGTGACGCCGTGGCCACAATGCGCCCGCGCGAATCGTCCGCTCTCAGCACTATCGCGCTGCGTATTACGCCCCCACTACTTGGGGCCTGCGATTCACGCCATCTTGCGGTTTTCTGTATGATGAAGCCTGCGAAGTGTGAATCCGTGGGAACTGAGCGCGGCAGCGAGTATCGGCGATGAACGAAGAAGATCGCGCGGCCCACGTGCAGCTCGCGGCGGGCGGCGATAGTGACGCCCTACAGCGACTGATCGTTTACTATCACGCGCCACTTCACGGAGTTGTTGGTCGCGCGCTGAGTGCAGATGCAGGCCCACATCTCGACCCCGATGAAGTTCTTCAGGATACGTATGTCGCGGCGTTCCGTGCGGTAGTCGGGTGCAAGTTTGACGGCCCCGGCGGGTTCTATAAGTGGATTGAGAAGATCGCGCTTAATCAGCTCCGGAATCGCCGGCGCGATCTCAGGAGGAAGAAGCGGGATGTTACCCGCGAGATCGTTGCGCGAAACCAGACCACGTCCCATTCCGATCTCCTCGCCAGAGTGATCTCACCGCAGAGCACTCCGAGCCGCCAACTCGCCAGGCAAGAGGCGACAGCGGCCGTCATGTCCTCACTGGCCCGGCTGACCGATGACCGGCGCCGCGTCGTCCAGATGCGCTTCCTGGCCGGCATGTCCGTGCCCGATGTGGCCAGTGCGCTGGACAAGACGGAAAACGCCGTACACGTCACCTGCCATCGGGCTCTCACACAACTGCGGGACCTCCTGATTTCGATCAGCAGCCACTTGGCCCCCCCGTAAGATCTTCGCCTGTTTCTCATGTAAGACATCCGGCGCCCCGGTGTTCGTGAAGTTGGCCGCCCGCTGTTCTTGCGTGGGTCGCGTGAGCGCGCGGCGGATGAACGAACAGGCAGCAGGCGCGCTCTGCGTCCTCTGCCGCAAGGGCTTAGGAGAAAAGCTATGTCTACTGAGAGGCCGTGGACCACAGTCGTCCGCGCTGGTGCACTCAGCGTCGTACTGAGCACAGCGCAGTTGGCCAATGCCGCCGAGACCTTGATCGTGCCTGCCACGGATTCGACGGGCGTAACGTCGCCGGTTCTGGAGGATGGCGTCGTCTACGAAGTCCGCGCGACGGGCACGTACGAACACGCCTACGCGGGGCAAAGAGCAGATGCGGAGTGGCACCAGATCTACCCGGATGGCGAATGGGAGGAATGGCCCGGTGAGCTGCAACACGATCTCTTGATCGACGGTGTCGAGTATGACTGGGAGGGTTGGGATGACTCGTCTGGAAGTTGGGCCGCCCACCAATACAGCCCCTCGCACGAGTATCGGCTCTTCTTGACCGGCGAGGGCGAGGCCGTTCAACTGAGTGTGCATGACTCGCAATATGGTGACAACGATGGGCTTCTGACTGTCACGATCACACCGCTCTTCCCCGCAACGTTCTCAGTTCCGGCGACGACACCGACTGGAGCTTACTCCCCGCCTCTGGTATCAGGTATCTTGTATGACATCCACGTTGAGGGCGACTACGAACACGCGTATGCCGGGCAACGCGCCGACGCAGAGTGGCATCAGATCTACGCGGATGGCGAGTGGGAGGAGTCCGCGGGCGATCCGACGCACGACTTGCTTGTCGACGGTGTGGAGTATGACTGGTGGGGCCTGGCAGCGGGCGTCTACGCGCCGCACCAACTCAGCCCCGACCACGATTACAGGCTCTGCTATCTGGGCGACGGTGTCCCCATCCAATTCAACATTTATGACGTGTACTACGGGGACAACAGTGGCGAGCTGCAGGTGACCATCTCCGTGGCCAACGACTGCAACGATAACGGTGTCTGCGACGACATGGAGCTCTACCTGGGTATCAGCGATGACTGCAACGGTAACGGCGTCCTGGACTCCTGCGATATGGCCGACTGTGACGGAGCGTCCTGGTGCGGCGACTGTAACACAAACGGTGTTCTTGACGAGTGCGAGCCCGACTTCGACGGCGACGACACAATCGATGAATGTGACGAGGACATCGATTCGGATGCAGTGCTAAATGAGGTGGACGTGTGCGACTACACGCCGTTGACTGCGGTCAAATACGGACGGGTCATCCTGGACCCTGAAGACTCGCTCTACGGCACCATTCGCGGTGACCTGGACGGCGACTGTGATTGTGATCTGGAGGACTACGCAATTTTATGGCAGGATCGCACGGGTCCGAATCCATAGAAGACCCGTGAATCCGTAGTGCCTGCGCAGGAGTACGGCGGTGGGGTGGGAGTGTGACCACTCTACCGCCGGTCTATGTATTCGCCATTCTGTATGAGCGGGTGCCAGTGTTGCTCCCAGTATTCGTGTGTCAGTACTACCTGATTGCCAGACGTAATTCTTGGGCCGAGATGTTGGAGCCGCAGGTGGCGATCGACGACCAGATGCGGCACTCTGACCTGCGACTTGTCAGGGGCGTACACGCCCAGCGAGACCTCCAACCAGGGGTACGTCGCGCGGTTCTCCTGCCGTGTTGCGGTCCGAACTAGGTCAACTTTGGCCCAACCATGAGCGGCTGACAGTGCTGACGGCGCCACGTCGCCACTCGGGCCGTTGCCCGCGTAGCTCACCCCTTGGCCGCTCGGCAAGTCCAGGAAGGCATAGGCATGGGGGCGGACGGCCCTCAGGGCTGTTTCCGACAGTGTCGTGCGCGGTGGCCCCAGGCCCTCCATCTGTCTAGGGTCGATGACCATAACGACAGAAACGACGTCCCATGAAGTTACCGGCTCGTCCTTGGTCAGGCCGCGTGTTTCGAACCCGTCCAACTTGTTGTTATGTCCCCATGCCAGAATCGCGGGACGGCCGTCGGCGAAGTAGTCGGGTAGCAGGCGTATCTCGGAGATATGGCCTAGATGCCAGAAGGACGATTTGGCTATGCCGGTAGCCGGCGCCACGATACTCAGCCGCGTCGGGCACTCATGGACATCGTGGGCCACCACCAGGAGTTCCTCGCCTGGAGTACCGTCCAGGTCTGCTGCGAGAATCCGTGCGGTCAACCACGCTTGCGCGGGCGCGTTACAGTCCGGCCATTGTCTGCCGCCATGCAGTGGGACTTGCCACACCAGCTTCCCCGCGAAGTCATAGGCTGCCAGGACGCTTCCCTTGCTGTCCAGGGCTGTTCGCGCGCCGACAACGACCAGTCTGTGCCCTTCTCCGTCGATATCTGGCGCCGCAGCCGACGTCAGCTCCACATTAGCCGGGAATGTTCTGAAGACGCTCCACTCGGTGCCATAGCCCAAACGAATCTGCAGGCAGTTCTGACGGTCAGGATCGACTCGGGCATCGGTCGGCAGCCGTGCCCGCCGGCTCTGTTCGGACGCCAACCACACACCAGTGATCACCACGCTAAAGGCCAGCACTACGAACGTGAGGGCGCGGCGTGCCCGCCGCTGTCTGGCCGGGAGACGAAGGCTCGCCTTGTCCTCGAGCGCGAGTATGGCTTGCGACGCCTGCGCAAAGCGATCCTCCGGCCGCTTGGCCATCAGTCGCAATGCCAGGCTGGTCAGCCGGTGGTCGGCATTCACGTTGACGGTGCGCGGATCCGTTGGCTCCTCGTGCAGGATGCGGTGAATAATGGCCGAGGGTGTGTCTTCCTTGAACGGTGTTCGGCCGGTGAGCATCTCGTAGAGCACCACTCCGGCCGAGTAGAGGTCGGTGCGGTGATCTAGGTCATTACGACCGTCTGCCTGTTCGGGGCTCATGTACTCCAGTGTGCCCAGCACCGAACCGGTGACGGTCATGCGTGCTCGTGAAGAACTCATCCGGGCTAGGCCAAAGTCGGCCAGCTTGAGAGAGGACGCGCTATCGATGACCGAGGTTAGCGCTGAGTGACCACCGCCTAGACGCTGCGTCCCACCTGCGACTAGCACGTTTGACGACTTGACGTCGCGATGAACCAGTCCGGCGTCATGAGCGATGGAAAGCGCGTCGAGCAGCTGCCGGAACAACCTGCGAGTGTGGTCGGCCGGTAACGGTCCGTGGCTTCGGATCAACTCGGACAGAGTGGGGCCATCAACGAACTCCATGGCCAGGAAGTGGGCGCTGCCCTCGCGCCCGACGGCATGGACAGTCACGATGTTCGGATGATTCAGGCCGGCAACTGCTCTGGCTTCGAGGGTGAATCGAGTGAGGGCAGTGCGGTCGTCAGTGAGTTCGGGCCTAAGGATCTTAAGTGCAACCGTGCGATCCAGTGCCCGCTCGTGGGCTTTGAGCACTAACCCCATACCTCCACGGCCAATGATCGCTGTGACGTCATACGGCCCTAGCGCCGCGGCGAAGTCGGGGTCGGGCGACGCCTGAAGTACACGCTGCTTAATCAGATCTTCGATTCGGGAATTCTCTGGCGTGAGTTCACCAAGCAGCGCAAGGTGCAGGCGCAAGTGGTCGGCAAGCTCCGGGTGTCGGCCGAGCAGTTCTGACTCCGACTCGTCCCGTCCGGCAGCGCGCCGGTCAAGATAGTCGTTTAGAATTCGCCCGACACGGCCATCGAGATCGTCTTGCCTGCTGCGTGACGGTCCGGACATGGGTGGTCGCAGATGTTGAAGTAGCTACTTATCACGTTCCGGCACCAGTATACCAGCAGCACGCGCCGGTTTCATCCGCCGACCTCAGCCCGCCGCCAAGCTGCGGAATGCCCGCCATGCCGCCACCCTCAACGTGCAGAGGCCGGCGCTGTCTGCGTATGCGCCTTGCGTCGCCTGGTTCGTGGCACCGAGTGCGCGCGGATGGTGCCCGTCTGTTAGCGGCGATTAAGCCATAGTTTGGTGTCTCGGAGTTTGCGGCGCCTTCTATCGACACGTATAGACTGTGTCATCGACGTTCGGGCGCCCGCGCGAACTGGAGTTCGCGGCTCGTTACGATCCGGTAGCCTTGAGGTACAACACTAGCTTGCCCGGGGATTGCGGCCGGTTGACTGGAGTTCCTTGCGAACCGCTTCGGCAATTCGGAGGCCAACTTCTTCTTCCTCGTCCACAACCACTTCCGCACCGGCCATAAACAGGTCCCACCTGTACACGTGATAGCGGGCCCGGGCTATGACGGGCGTCTCCGGTGACAACGAGCGGGCCTGCTGTACGACCTGCCGCGCGGCGGACGGATCCGGTACTGTCACGACTACGGTCCGGGCCGCCGCCACACGCACCTGTTCCAGCATTTCGGCACGGGTCGCGTCGCCTATGTACGTCCGGAGACCGTAGCTACGTGCGGCTTCCGCGGTCTTGGCGCTCAGTTCGATGATCACAAGTTGTGATTCGTACTGCTTCATAAGCGCCTCGGCGATGCGCTGCCCAGCGGGGCCGAAACCCACGATCACGATATGGCCGCTCAGCGGCGTTTCGGGCTGGGGCGATCGGCCCGCCGCGGGACGCCTGGCCCGCGAACCACGCAATGACAGCCTGTCCACGCCCGCTGCAAGGCGTGGGGCCGCTGCGACCAGGTAAGGTGTGAGGAACAGAGTCACGACAGTGACCGCGACGATCAGGTCAAACAGACTGTCGCCGATCAACTCGCCATGCCGCGCCAGGTCGGCCAGCACGAACGAAAACTCACCGACCTGAGCCAGGCAGACGCCGGTCGCGACCGCGTGGCCCGGCGAAGATCGAAACAGGCGGGCTACGCCGGCCGTCACCAGCGCCTTGCCCAGAACAATGGCCGCCACTACGGCCGCGACCGTCCCCCAGTTCTGGAGCACCCAGGCTGGATTGGCCAGCATGCCGATCGAACTGAAGAACAGCGTCACAAACAGCGTGCGCACCGAGGCAACGTCGGCACGGATCTGCGTGGCGAACGGCGACTCGGCCAGCAACAGTCCGGCGATGAAGGCCCCCAGCACCGGGGAAACGCCCAACTTGTGGGAAGCCCACGCCGCCCCCACCGCCGTGACGATGGCCAGCAGGATCGGCAGATCTCGATTCCGGGCCGCCTCTCTTGAAACCAACAGCAGCGGAACCAGGTAATTGAGTATCACGAAGAGCACGGCCACCAAAAGAGCTGCCACCCCCAGCGCCTGGGCCATCTGCCACGCGATCTGGGCAGCCGAACCGGGATTCTCGCCCCCCATCGCTGTGACCACCAGCACCAGCGGCACCACCGCTATGTCCTGCAGCAGCAGGATACCCAGCGCGTTACGGC
>JANQGB010001378.1 GCA_028277545.1 Phycisphaerae bacterium
CACGATCGCGGACCTGCACGGGCAGCTCTATCGATCGCGTCCGTGCTTCCGCGTTCGCCTCCGTTTCCGGGCGTGGCCCGGCATGAGATCCGCGGAGACGCAATTGGTTGAGCAGCTCCTGGCACGCGGCCGGCTCGATCGACCAATAGGGGAAGAATGACAACCTGGTCATGATGCGATCTCCATCGCCGCCTTCAGCAACTCCTCGACGGCCGCGCGGGCCTCCGCCAGCGCCACAGCCTCCATGACGCCGGCCACCACCTCACGGCAGTCCGTCAGCAGGTCCGCCACTTGCCGGCAGTGCTTGTCCGTGACCCTGGCGGTGAACTCACCAATGAACTGATCCCACCTGCCATCCGGCACGGCAGCCGGCAACGTCGCCCGGAGGGCACCACCCAGTGCCTCAACGCACGGAGCGATCGCCGAGCGGAACGTCACCGCGTGCTCGGCGTAGAACTCGTCAAGCCAGACCCCGAAGTCGTCAGACTTCTTGCGTGCCCGCCTGGCCGCGTTGGCTTCCTTGGTCAGCATCCGGCCGATGGTGTCGGCCAGCAGCGGCTCGTGAGCCCGGGCGATCGCGGTTCGCTGGTCGGCGTCGCGGTTGCCTCGACTCGATCGACCGCCCTTGCCGCCAGCGGCTTCAGCCGCCAGTTGGTCGACCGACTTCATGTTGGCCGGCACGATGTAGATCTCACCGCGGCCGCCAGGCAGCGGGTTCATGTTTTCCTTGCGGCGCCATTCGTCGGCGTTGAGCACGCCGTTGCGCCGCTGGATCTCATAGGACCGGTTGCGGGCCTGAGTGTCCGCCCGCAGCATGGCGTCCACCAGGAACTCGCAGAACAGGTCCTGGTTGCCCGTGGCGAACAGCTTGCGGTCGCCTTCTTCCTCGAAGTCCACCGCGTAGGGCACGACGCTGTCGTTGCCGTATTCCAGCGACTGGTGCTCGATGTTGCTGAAGGTGGCCCGGGACAGCTCTTTGAGCTTGTGCGGCGGGATGTTGAACCACCTGGCCACCTCGACGACCTGGAAGGTCCGGGTCTGCAGGAACTGGGCGTCCTCGTTGGGCATGCCGAAGACGTTCAGCTTCATGGCCTCTTCGAGGATGGCCACGCCGTGCCGGTTCGCGCCGCCGTAGGTTTCGTGCCAGGACTTGCGAAGCCGCTGTGAGGCCTCCTCGGTGAGCGTGCTGGGATGCTCCAGAACCGCCCGCGGCGTGGCGTCGTTGGCGAAGAAGCGGGCGCCGTACTCTTCGGCCGCTACGGCCAGGCCCAACGTCTCGCGGGCCAGGCCGATGACCGAGATCCCCGTCAGGCCGTCCTTGCTGAAGCCCTGGACGTGGAACACGTCCTCGTCGTCCAGCGTCACCATCGAGCCGTCCTCGTTGTAGACCTCGTGGACGATGTCGCCGGCGGAGTTGCGCTTGGTCACGCAACGGCTGGGATGAATGGGCCACAGGGCGACAGGCTGACCGTAGCCGTCCCGCTCGATCTCCGCCCGGCCGTTGCCCCACAGGAGCACCCAGGAGGCCAGCAGCTTTTTGAAGCGGCTGGGCGTGGTCTCCGGATTCGGCGAGCGGTGCAGCAGCTTGTACACCGGGTGATCGGTGGCCAGGTCACGACCGCCGCGGGCCAGCCGGCGGTACACGAACCAGGGCAATGTCTTGAGCGAGTTGGAGATCAGCGTGACCGCGCAGTAGACCGCCGAGATGTTGAGCGCCGTGTCCTCGGTAATGCTGGCGCCCGAGGCGGTAGGCTGGCCGCCGAACAGGTCCGCCACCCGGTCACTGCTCACCGAGACGCCGGCCGTCGTTCTTCCGGCCACAGGCTGTAACAGTCGGCCGATCATCACGCCTCCCTGCGCGCGCCTACTCCGTTGCTTCAACTATACCTTTTGACCGGCCGCGCAGTCGCCCGCCCACTCGAACAACAGCACCCGGTTCGGCCGGCTGCTGCTGGCCGGCTGTACCGTGACGCTGACCGATGCGGTCACCTGGCAGATCTCCGCCACCCGCTGAGCGTAAAGGGCCGGCACTTCGAGGCGTTGCACGCGGCCTACCGTGCCTCTTCTCCCTTGGGGCACCAGCAGGGCCTGCACGCGGCACAAGCCCAGCAGCATCCAGTGGACCAGTTGATCGAGCTCATGAGGGCTCACGAGAGGAGTCCTGGCGGCCCGGCCTCAGTCTCGAGATCAACGACAGGGCCAGCAGGAGCGTGCCGACGATGATGCAGGCCCACGGCGGGGAGAGCCACCACAGGCCGGCGGCAATAGACCCCAGGCTGAGCAGCTCGAGAACGTCCCTGGCTTCCACACGCCGCCCCTTCATATCGTGGTCAACCCCCGCTGCTCGTAGACCGAGCCGCCGTCGATGTCGGCCACCATCGATCGGCCCAGAGCCATGATGGTGGTGACGATGCCGTCGATCTTGCGGCTGCTCTTGGCCTTGGTCGGCTTGATGTTGCCGGCCGCGTCTTCCTCCACCGCGGCCCCGGCCGCCATCCAGCGCAGCACCGGATGACCGCCGTGTTCGAGTTTGCCCGCCTTGATAAGACGCTCGAACTCCAGGGTGGGCGCCGCCATGGAGAGGAAGCCCTGCCCGAAGGAGATGACCTCGAAGCCGTCGCCCTGCAGCTCGCCGGCCAGTTGAGCGCCCTGGAAGATGCGGTCGACCGCAATCTCCTGGATACCGTACAGATCGGCCAGCTCGTTGATGTCCCGCCGCACAACCGCGTAGTCGGTGGTGTCGCCTTCGGTGGTGCGGATCAGGCCGCGGTCGATCCACTGTTGATAGAGCAGGCGCTCGCGCTTCTTGCGCTGCTCGACGACGTCGGCCGGGCACCAGAAGAAGGGCAGCACCTTGAAGCCGTCCTCTTGCGGGAACAGCAGGGTGAAGGCGGTCAGGTCACTGCTGCTGGCCAGGTCCAGGCCGGCGTAGCACGGTTGCCCACGCAGCTCCTCCGGATCCACCGGAGCCGTTATCGCGTCCCACTTCTCCATGGGGATCCACAGCACGGCTTGCTCTGTCCGGACGTTGAGGTGCAACCTCTTAAAAGTGTTCCGGAAGCGCGGCGAGTCCTTGGCCTTACGGGACTGTCGTTCCATGTACTCGCGCGAAACACTCACGCCCAGGTTGGGGTTGGCTGCTGCCCACACCTTGGGGTCGGTATAGTCGGCATCCCGCGGCGCTTCATAGATCACCGGCAGGAACGTGGGGTCGTTAATGACCCCGTCGCGCACGTTGGAGGCATAGGCGTGCTTCTCGTTACAGATCGACTCACGCTCAAAGTCGCTGGTGGTGATCTCGATCAGCAGCGGCTGCTTGCGGTCTTCGGAAGCGGTCGAGGTCTCGATGACGTCCAGAAGATCGCAGCTCGGTTGGGCGTGCAACTCGTCCACCAACGCCAGGTGGGTGTTGCCCCCGTGCTTGGTGTGAGCGTCGCTGCTGAGGACCTTGTAGCTGCTGTTCTCGGCGTCGTAGACGATGGATCGTTGGCCGTACCCCTCGTAGATCCTGGCCCGCTGCTGCAGTACCGGTTCGTTCCGGACCATGCCGACGGCGTACTCATAGAGCTTGCTGGCCTGGTCCTTGTCGGCCGCCGCCGAGTAGATCTCCGCCCCGGGCTCGTTGTCGCAGAACAGCACGAACAGACATATCCCCGCGGCCAGGGGAGTCTTGCCGTTCTTGCGGGGCACGAAGATGAAGGCCTCGCGGTATCGCCGGTAGCCGTCCGGTCGCTTCCAGCCGAAGAGGTTGGCCACGATGGCTTGTTGCCAGCGTTCCAGCCTAAACGGCTTGCCGGCCTGGGCGCCCTTCACGTGAGTGAGCAGCTCGTGGAAGAAGTCGATGACCCGTTGGCCTGCGTCTGGATCGAACCAGCAGTCGCCGGCATCGCGGAAGGGATCGTAGCCGGGGATCTCGCCGAGCAGCTTGCGCCAGGTCCTGCTGACCTTCGGTGGTTTGCGAGCCTTTGGCATCGGCGTCACCCCGCCTGGCGGTCCGCGTCGAAGAAGCGGAGCTTGGTATTCGCGCTGCCCGTCGACTTGTCGGAGATCACGATCCGGGCTCGGGCCGAGGGCGTCAGCCCGAACTCGCGCTCCAGGCGCAGCAACTGGTCATTCAACCTGGCCGCGATCCGCACCTGCGGGTGAGCCTTCCGGCCCACGGTCACCGCCTCCTGTACTTCCCGGCCCTCGTCGTCGGTGTTGGTCACGATCTTGCGGACCGGGTAGGTGTCGCCGTGCTCCTGCAGGAACATCTGGGCCCGATGCCACTGGGAGAACATGGTGCAGTAGCGGGCCAGGGCGTTGCGGTCGACCTGGGCCAGCATGCGAACGTCGAGCTGAGGCACCAGCTCACGCCAGGCTCGCTTGGCGACCCGGTCCATCCAGGAGGGGCACCGCGGGCGCCCCGGTCTCGGCTCCGGTTCGTCCCGGTTGACCTGGCCCCGCCAGCTACCGCTCAGCCTGGCCTTGACCGCCGGCGCAGGCGCCGGGCCGCGGCTGCCACCTCGGGGACGGCTCGATTTGACCTTCTTCCTGCCCATGGTTCGTGTACGTAACCGGGTCGTTTCCGGCGAGCTTCCGACCACCGGAATCGGCCTTCACGGGGCCGCCAGCCCGGATTCGGCCCCCCTCCAAAAAACTCCAAAACCCGTGAAAAAATCTGCGCGCGGTAACCCACGGTGTGGGGCTGTCAGGTACCAGAGATTCCACTCCCCTATGGGGGCGCCGTAAGCATCCACCATCGCGCTATCGCTTGAACAGGTGCCGCGTGTCGTCGCCGGCCCGCACGCGCTGCTCTACCTGGTTATGGCAGGCCGCACAGAGCGGGGCACAGTTGGTCTCCACGTACGCCAGGTCAGGTCTGGCGGCCAGGCCGACGATGTGATGCGGATGGTCGGTGGCCTCGACTCTGCCCTCCGCCTGGTGATGCCCGAACGGGTCACAGCACACCGGATGCCGACGCTTGAACCAGGCCCGGAACGTCTGCCACCGTGCCGAGTTGCGGATCCGCCGTGCTCGGCTCAGCACTGGATCTCTGAGGCGCTTGGCATCATAGGCTCGGTCGCGATCGCGGCGGTCTTGCACGCCTCGGGGGCGGTGGGTTCTCGGTTTGGTGGGCATCAGTCGCCTCGTTACGATGTCAGTAGGTTGACGGCAGTAAGCTCGAACACCACGAAGAAGGGCTCGCCCAGACCGGCATTCGGAGTGAACAGGTACTCCACCCGGTAGGTCTTGCCACCGTCAGCCAGCGCCGAAGCCGGCAGGTCGTGCCGGAAGTTGTAGCCCGTGCTGTCCGCCGTCCACCTGTCATCGGTCTGCAATGTGTCGAACACACTGTCCGCCACGGTCACCGCGGGCTCAGCCAGCGGATTGCCGCCGGCGACTGCGTCGAAGACCTTGCAGTCGATCGAGGCGATAGCGGCCTGGGTGACCAGCGTCGCGTCGTTGCCCACCACGCGGGCCATCAGGGCGGCACCGCTGTCCTCGAAGACGTTCGCCTTCAACACCGTCGTCATCAGTTCACCCCACCTGCAACAGCGGCCGGCACGTGGACAGCCGCTGCCCGGGCGCCGGCGGTCGCCACCGAACCCGCCCGCGATCCCGGTACCAGGACGTCCGTCGCTTCGGTGCGGTAAGGACCGATGACCTCAGGCTCACTGGTGAGCACCAGCCGTGGCCGGTAGCTGGCCGGTCCTTCGCCAGAGTGGAAGGCCTGCCGGCGGTCTTCGTCGAGACCGAGGAAGCCCTCGTGCAGGCAGACGTTGAAGTCGCGGGCCTGCGCTATGCAGTCGGCCACGATGCTGGTCACGTCGACGTTCTCCCAGCCGGCACCGGCGCCGGCCACGAACGTAACCTCCGGGAGCCCGAGATCTCCGCCAGGCTGCGTCCAGCTCACCAGCGACGTCCGCATGAGCCAGGACACGAACGTCTCCTCCCAGTCCTCGGTAACTCGCGACACGTTCAGACTGCCACCGCCGTAATCGCCGCGGTTGTAGAGTTGCAGCGCCGCCGAGACGAACGAATGGCCCGCGGGAACAGCGGGCAGCGAGCAGACCAGAACAGAACGCCGGTACCAGGTCACGCCACCTTTGGACGATGCGACGCCACCAGCGTAGAGCACCGGATCCGTGCCGTAGTTCCCACTGGGAACGAGCCCGTTCAGGTAAGCGTCGGTAACGATGACCTGTGTGCTCTCAGCCATGGCGTGGCACCGCAAGCCGCCGCATCTCGCGGCGGTGTGAGAGGTACGTCTGCCAGGCCAGCAGCGGCATGAGCCCGACCGGCCAGGCGTTACTCACCTTCACGCCGGTCAGGCCCTGGACGGCCGCATTGACCAGGCCGTGTTGCCTGGAGGCCGATTCCGGAGTACTTGCCTCTGGTGGGGC
>JANQGB010000039.1 GCA_028277545.1 Phycisphaerae bacterium
GCAGGAGGGGTGGCCCTCAACCTGGTGGTGGATACGGACGCACCGAAGAGCACCTCGTTAGCGGTGCCGGTGATGCTCAACGGAGTCCTGCACCGCGACTCCTTGCCGGGAGTAGAGGTGCCTGTCGGCGCGCCATACGAGTGCATCGCGCGGCTGGACGAGACCGCGGTTTCGCGATTGGCGAGTGTCGCCCGCCAGCGGTTGGGCGAACGGTTTGAGCGTTCCATGTTAGGACCGTATTTCGAGGCCTTCGGCCAGGCGGAGCAGGCCCAGGACTTCGTCGATCAGACCGTGACCGCCCGGACCGCGGTTGAGCGTATCTTCGGTGTTGCCATGCTGGAACGCCGGGTGAGTCGCTGCTGGCTCTGCCCGCTGCTGGTAGAGATTCTGGGGCAGCCCGGCCGGTTCTTCGCCTGCTACAACGAGGCGCTGGCGGCATACCGCCGGGAGCGGGGTATTCGTGGGGCTCAACGCCCGGTGCCTGATCTCATCGCGGACGGAGATCGGTTGGAACTGCCACTGTGGGTCATGCGTGACTCGCAGCCTCGGAGCCGGCTGTTCGTCGAGGAGCGGGGCGACGCGCTGCATGTCTACGCCGGTCAATCGCGGCTGGGTGCCGTGCCGCTGGCAGTTCTCAGGCAGTGGGACTCCGCTCGTGAGGCGCTTGGTGGGCTGGGTGAGGTGCGCTTCCGGCCGCGGGCGCTGACTTTGACGCTGTGGGCCAGGCTTCTGCTGGCAGATCTGTTCGTGCACGGTATTGGTGGCGCCAAGTACGACAGGATTACGGACTTGTTGATGGCCCGGTATTTCGGCGTTGAACCGCCGCCGATGGCCTGTGTTTCCGCCACTCTGCGGCTGGATCTGCCACGCAAGGATGCCACGCCGGCCGCGTTGCGCGACCTGCGACATCGCCTGCGGGACCTGCGCTTCAACCCTCAGCGCCATCTGGCCGACGGCCCGGAGTTCACCCGTCTGGCTGAAGAGCGGGGCCGTGCCGTGGCCCGTTCGCAGGAGCTGCGAGCTGCGGGCTCCGGTTCGCGAGCCCAGAGGCGAGCCACCTTCGATCAAATACGGGCGCTGACGCGGAACCTGCTGGATCTTGAACCCGGGGCAACACGAGCAGCGGAGGAGGATGTTCGGCGCATTGAGAGCGCTCTGCGCGAGAACCGGGTTGCCGACGATCGTGAGTTCTTCTTCGCTCTCTTCGACGAACCCACTTTGCGCCGACTCTGCGGCGCGCTTCCCGCAGTGGAGCAATTTCGGGTATAGTCCCTGCGACTGCGGATGAACCGTGGCCGGTCTGGTCGGGCACGCTGCCCGCCACAAGCGAGGAGCGAAGATGAGCGACGAACCCAGCAAGGGCAAGATTCACGTGGATTCGGACTGGAAGGCCGAGGCGGAGGAAGAGAAACAGCGCCTGGCCGAGGAAGAAGCAGCCGCCGGAGACAAGCCCAAGGGCCCGCTGCCAGACCCGACGCTGGCCGATCTGGTCAACGTGGTGGCCATGCCGGCGGCCATGGCCATCGGCGGATACCGGACACCCGACGGGCAGACCATGCCGCCGGACTTGGCGCTGGCCAAGTACCACATCGACATGTTGGGCCTGCTCGAAGAAAAGACCAAGGGCAATCTCAGCGCTGAAGAATCGCAGATGATCGGCACTGTCCTGCATCAGTTGCGGATGCACTTCACGGAGGTGGTTGGCGGAGGTGGCGTCGCGCCGCCGCCGGAGCCACAGGGCTGAAACCAGTCGTGGCCGTTGAGGACGCATCGTCGTCGCCAGCACCGCTTTGCCGGTGCCAGTTACGCATTATCGCCGGTGCGGGCGAATAGATGATCATACCCATCCGGACAGCAACGCCCGTTCACCGTACGCCGCTGGCGAATCACGCGATCCTGGCAGCGAACATCCTGCTGTTTATGATTCTGGACCTGTTCGGCGGGGCGCAGAGTCAGGAGTTCAAGAACCAGTACCTCGTGCTGCACACGGACTTCCCCGCGTTCCACGAGTACTTTACCTACCAGTTCATCCACGCGGATTGGATGCACCTGGCGGGTAACATGCTGTTCCTGTGGGTCTTTGGCAATGCCGTCAACGCCAAGATGGGCGATCTGGCCTATGGGCTGCTGTACCTGGCTGGGGGCGTGTTTGCCGCCTTCGCATTCGGTATAAACGGTGACGCGGACCTGCTGGGGGCATCCGGTGCCATCGCCGGCGTGACCACAGCATATCTGGCACTGTTTCCGCGCAGCCACATCACGGTGCTCTACTGGCTTTTCTTTGTTGGTACTTTTGAGCTTCCAGCGCTGCTGATGATCGGATTGAAGATCATCCTGTGGGACAACATCATCAGCCCGCAACTCAGCGGGCCCGGCCAGGTCGCTACCAGTGCCCATCTGGCCGGCTACCTGTTCGGCTTCGTGGCTACCATGTTCCTGCTGCTGATACGAGCCCTGCCACGGGACCAGTTTGACATGCTGGCTCTGCTGAAGCGCTGGAACCAGCGGCGGTCCTACCGGCAACTGATGACTGATCCGCAGACCCGGGCAGCGGCGCAGTACGGGACGGTTGCCAGACCGGTAAGCGTGACGCCGCAGCAGGCCGCGGCCGAGGTGGCCCGCCTCGATCAGATCGGAGGTCTGCGCTTGCGTATCGCCGAGTGCCTGGACGATGGTGACGCTGGCGCGGCGGCGACGCTTTATGAGCAACTGGTGGCCATCGATCCTGCCCAGTGCCTCTCCGCCCGTCACCAGATTACGGTGGCCAGGGATTTCTACGCCTCGGCCCGCTATCCGCAGGCGGCCGCTGCCTTCGAGCGATACGTCGGATCCTACGGCTCGACGAGTCCGGAGGCGGACGAGATCCGCCTGCTGCTCGGCATCATCTATGCCCGGGACCTGCGCCAGTACGAGGCCGCTGAGCGCCATCTCGAAGCGGCCTGGAAAAAGTGCTCGCAGGGGACGCGTCGCACGCAGTGCTTTGACTGGCTCAACAAGGTCCGCCAGGCGCTTGGCAAGCCGGTCATCGACGGCTGAAGACTGCGCCGCTGCATGTTCCAAAGTGCGTTGGTCTTTATAAATGCATGCCCCCGTGCGCCGGGGTATACTTGCCATTGATGATCCAGTGACGGTACTGGTCGGATCATCCAGGTGCTCATCATGACCGTTATCGTTTCGCTAGCAGTGCTCTTTGGCCTCATCGCGGGTGTTCTCGCCCTTGGTTACGGCCTGCTGGCTTCTGCCCAAGGTCCCAAGGGCAAGGCTTGCCGGCGGTGCCACAAGCAGTACACTCAGCCAGCCCGGTTCTGTCCGCATTGCGGTCTGGCGGTCAGGTAAGTTAGCAGTCGCCGGCGCCTGGCAGCGCCGGCCAGCACATCCACACGATGTTTTGCCGGTCGAGCGGTGGCGCTCCAGTCTGCCGCCGACCGCGTCGCTTGAAGGAGTTTGATTATGACTGATCCAGGTTCGCGGGTCCCGCGTCCGTCCATACCGGCGTTCCGGGTTCGGCTGCTGCCCCTGCTGGTGGGCGGTGTGTTGATCCTGGCGGTGGCGGCGCTGCTGATATTCTGGTTCGTAGTGCGCGTGGAGGTGAACGCCAACGAGATTCTGGTTCTGGTCAACAAGACCGGCAAGACTCTGCCGGCGGAACTGGCCGGCGAGTTCGACGATCAGGTGGTGCTCTATCCGGAACTGGTGAGCGCCATCGCAGCCAGCACGGGAGAGTCCGAAGAGGAGGTGCGTAACGGCTACAAGGGTATCCGCCACCAGTGGCTGGGCGAAGGGCGCTACTTCTACAACCCGTACTCCTACAAGCGGGTCAAACAGAAGACCACCCTTATTCCACAGAACGAAGTCGGTGTGAAGATTCGGAAGTTCGGCAAGCCGCTGCCGTTTCCCAAGACCGTCGCCACCGAGGACGACGAACGTGGCCCGGTCGACGAGATACTCGGCCCGGGGCGCCACAACATCAACCTGCTGGCCTACGACGTACAGCGTTTTCCGGCCATCCAGATACCCGAAGGTCATGTCGGCGTGGTGACGCTGCTCAGCGGGACCGATCCGGTCGAGAAGAACACCTACACCGTCGAGGTCGGGGAGAAGGGAGTTCAACGCAAGACTCTGCCACCGGGACTGGAGTACTACAACCCCTACCTGGAGCGCATCTCCATCGTCGACGTGCGCAGTCAGAAGTATGACATGCTGGGCAAGGATGCCATCCACTTCCCCTCGAACGACAGCTTCACCATCACCATCGAGGGCACTATCGAATGGGCCATCCGCCCCGATCGCGTGGCCGAGGTCACCGTGGCGTATGGTGACGAGGAAGACATACTCAACAAGATCCTGCTGCCCAACGCCCGTAGCATCTCGCGCATTCAGGGCTCGAAGCTGCAGGCCCGGGAGTTCATCAGCGGCAAGACGCGAACCGCGTTCCAGGAGCGCCTGCTGGCGGAACTCAAGAAAGAGTGCTGGAAGCAGGGCATCGATATCAAGTCCGCCCTGGTGCGCGATATTCAGCCCCCGGCAGAAATCGCCAGCCTGATAAGCCAGCGCGAGCAGGCCGACCAGGAAATGGAGCGTTCGACCAACGAGATGGAGGAGGCCCGGGCCCAGGCGCTGCTTGTCGAGCAGCAGGAACTCCAGCAGCGCAATCGCTTGATAGGTGACAAGCGTCGCGACATGGTGGCCGTCGTCAAGGAAGCCGAGCAGCGGAAGGTAGTGGCCGTTACCAGGGCTCAGCGGGAACTCGAAGTTGCCAAACTGGCCCTGCAAGCGGCCGAGAAGGAGGCCGCCGCGCAGCTTTCCCGCGGGACAGCGGAAGCCAACGTCGTTCTCCTGGAGTACCAGGCTCGGGCCGAGCCGCTCAAACAGGCGGTCGAGGCATTTGGCGACGGTCAGGCCTACGCCCAGTTGTTCTTCCTGGAGAAGATCGCCCCCTCGATCAAGTCCATTCTCTCCAACACCGAGGGGCCCTTCGCGGACATCTTCAAGCAGTTCCAGACTTTCCCGTCGGCCTCGACGGACGGAGGTGCCCAATGAAAACGAGATTGATCTTCCTGGCGGCAGCAGGGGCGTGCATGGCACTGGTCTTCGTGCTGGGCGTGGTCTGGTTCACCTTCCGAATCGAGGTGCCGCCCGGCTCCTGCGCTGTTCTGATTCGCAAATCCGGAGCCGCCCTGCCGCCGGACCAGGTCGTGGCCACTGAACCGGGGCAGAAGGGCATCCAGGAACAGGTTCTGGGCCCCGGGCGGCACTTCAGAAACCCGGTGACCTGGGACTGGAAGATCGAGGACCTTACCGTGATACCCTCGGGCGATCCGGGCACCTGGGAGTGGATTCACTCGCTGGACGCCCGCCAGCGCAACGAACTTCGGGCTGGCAAGTTTCGGTTTGAGGGCGACTTCCCGAAAATCGGTGTTGTCGTCCGCAGGGTCGGGGACAAGCCGCCGTCCGGTCAGCGCATAGTTGATCGGGAGTCCGGTTACCAGGGGATTCTGAGGGAGGTGCTGACACCCGGCACGTACAAGATCAATCCGTATATGTACGACGTGGAGCCGTACCCAGCGGTGGTGATACCCGCCGGGTTCGTGGGCGTGGTCACCAATCTCTTCGGAGACGAGCCGGCTGGCATCACGCCGGCCATCGAACTGCAGGCCGACGAGGCGACGGCCGACTCCGCAGGCGACGAGCCTGTCGCCGCGGATACGGCGGAGCCACTGGTAAGCATGGTGCGGCCACTCGCCAGACCGGGAGAGCGGGGAACGCTGCGCGAAGTGCTGCAACCCGGTGTGTACTTCATCAACCCGAAGCTTCAGAAGGTCACCATTGTCGAGATCGGTTTCAACGAGTACTCCCAGGTCAAGGTCAGCGAGAAGGAGAACATGCGGATCGCCTTCCCGTCCGACACGGGTTTCAACATTCGCGTAGGTGTGACGGTGGTCTGGGGCATCGACCCCCTGCACGCGGCCGAGATCATCAACACCTACGGCAACATCGACCGCGTGCTCGACAAGGTCATCGGGCCACAGCTCCGCTCGATCTGCCGCAACATCGGTTCGACCTACGCGGCCCGCGACTTCATCCATGGAGAGAAGCGGGAGCAGTTCCAGCGTGCTCTGACCGCGGAGTTGCAGCGCGTGTGCCGCAGCAAGAACATCGAAGTGCTGCTGGCGTTGGTGCGGGAGATCGAAGTCCACGCACCCGGCGGCGGCCCCGGTGGCGACGAGGTCACCGAAGACCTCAAGCGAACCATCCAGCAGAGCTACATCGCGGTAGAGAAGCAGCTCACCAAGGAGAAGCAGCGTGACGCGGCTACCGTACGGGCCCAGTTGGAAGAGGAACAGAAGAAGGTGGAAATCGCCCGGGAGAACATCGCGGCCGAGAGTCGGGTGATGGTGGCCAACATCCAGGCCGAGGGCGAGAAGGAGGCGGCCCAGACAGACGCCCAGGCTGCCTTGGAGGTCGCTGCCATACAAGAAGAGGTGGCCCGGCTGGACGCCCAGCGCATCGAGATCCTGGGCCGGGCTCGGACCGACGTTGAGAAGCTCAAGAAGCAATCCGAAGCCCAGGGCTACAGGATGCTGGTGGAGGCCTTCGGGACGGCCGAGGCCTTCAACCTCTACACCTTCGCGGAGAACTTCGAGCCCGAGTCGATACGACTCTTCTTTGCCGGCGACGGCACCTTCTGGACCGACCTCTCCCGGTTCGAGGAGGCCGGCGCCGCCAAACTCCTCCAGCCGCAGTAGGGTGCATCTTGATGCACCAGCAGCAGCGCCGGTCGCTGGTGCTACAACGTGGCAGCGTGAGCCGGTCTTCTGGTTCCCCACCCCTTCCTGCGGAAGGGATGGGGCACCCAGCTAACGGCCGTGGGTGGCGCGAAGCCCGTAGGCTGCATCTTGATGCACCAGCAGCAGCGCCGGTCGCTGGTGCTGCAACGTGGCAGCGTGAGCTGGTCGTCTGGCTCCCCACCCCTTCCTGCGGAAGGGATGGGGCACCCAGCGAGAGCTATTGGCCGTGGGCGGAGCGAAGCCCGTAGGGTGCATCTTGATGCACCATTACTGACGGTCTGGGGCACCGGTCCTCTCAATCGAGTTCAACAGACTCCTTCAGCATGCGGAGCATCCGGTCCTGCCGCTCCAACACGTCCTTGATTGCCAGGCGCAAGCCCTGCGGGCTCTGGGTGTCGTAGCTGCTCACCAACTCGCCGGGACGGCGCTCCAGCAGGGCGGTAATACGCCTGAGCAGGTTCTTTCGTTTGATCGTCATGGCCCGGCTCCATCTCGGATTATGCGTTTCGATTCTCCACCCCTTCCTGCGGAAAGGATAGGGCACCTTGTATATGTCTAACAACGTCGCGAAGCAGCCGGGACAACGCTGTAACTGCAAGTTCGTGACAACGCGGCCTCTAGTGCCGCCGTTTGGCAGCGTGAGTTCAATCAGTGATCACCACGGCCTGCGGAAGGAACGCGGCACGCGGCGAGAACGCGCCCATCGCGTGGGCCGCGGTGCGTGCGGAGTGGAGGCGGCTGGGTTCACCTCGCGCTCCGGCCGGCGACCTGCGCTGTCGCTGACTCGGGCAAAGTGCGCCGGCACGTTGGGCTCATTCTCTGGCAAGGGGTACGTCGTCGAGACGGATCTCTCCCTTCCAGATGTCGTAGCAATCGACAGAGTTGCGGGCGGCACGCCGACTGGTGCGCAGGATCAGATCGATCCGGTTGGCTTCGATCTTCTCTATCGGACCGCCTGAAACGCTCTTCCAGCCGACATCCCCTCTTGCCCAAGTCACGGTATCGATCGGTACGGTCTGGTCTTCGTGCTGCAGCAGAACATCGAAAGCCAAGTCGGTGGTCAAGGGGGCGCTGAGTCTGAGCCACACGTGCAGGAAGTACTTCGAGCGGAAGAGCACGCGTTGTCGATGGAGCGTTGCGTCTTCGGCTTTGATGCGGTATCTGAGCGTGCTCGCCAGTTCGTCGTCGTGAACCAGCTTGATAGGGTCGGGGGCGTTGGTGGGCAGCACCTGCACCTCTGCTACGAAGCGCTCGGTGGATGACCAGACCGGATTGTTGCCCACCATCGACTGGACCGAGGGGGCGTACAGCGTATGCCGGCCCACGAAGACGACCTCCTGTAGCCCCTCCCGAATAGGCGCCAACGATGCCTTCTCGGGTGGGTACTCTATCTGCCCATCGAGGTCCTGGTGCCATAAGGGCACTATGATCGGGCAGGGCGCCGGGTCGGAGCCGATCTGGAGGCTGTCGACAGAGAATCGCCAGGTGTAGGGGCGGGTTGGCGAGCCGCAGTTCGCGTAGCCCACCTCGACGATGATCAGTTCGCCCAGTCTGACCGAGGGACGGGCCCGGAACCTGACCGGGGCGATTTGGCGGTAGAACCGCTCCTGGTCGTCTTTCGAAAGCAGTTTACGTGAGTCGCTGACGGCCAGCAGGTCTGCCCACAGGTCGCTCTGGACCCCGGC
>JANQGB010000051.1 GCA_028277545.1 Phycisphaerae bacterium
GCGCCCGAGACCGCCGAGGGCGCCGGGAAGGGCTCCAGGACCGGTGAGGACATGACCCCTATATGCCCCTTTTGCCGGGCCCGTGCCAGACCCGCGCGAGCCCCGTTCCGGGGCCGCCTGGGCCGCAGCGGCCGCGCAAGCTGCGAGAGGGTAAAACAAGATCAGATTGGGCGGTCACAAAGACTTGAATAAAGACGTTTCGGGAAAGTGGCGGAAATCCAGGAGTCTTATTGGTGAATATTCGAGAGTAGGGTTAATAGTTTTTTACGAGTATTAATAAGACATTATCAAAGTATTTGACATTCTCTTAAATTTCGCCATATTATCGCCATGTTGTCGCACGGTTCGCAGGGACAATTCAGGTGGCAGGAGGCCGCCGGGCCGGACACAAGGCCAAGTCCCAGGGATAGCTTAGTCCGGGGGAACCGACGGGACGGGGAGGTAAAGGATGTCTGAAGCTCGAGTCAGGACGATCGGGGGTTTCAGCGGTCGCAAGGCCATCCGGACGGTGATCTGGGTCGCTCTGGCGGCCTACACCGCCTATCTGAGCACGGCCGCCCTGGCCGAGCCCTTCAAGGAAGGCCTGGAGATCGACCTCTATCCAGCGGTCGGGCCCCTGGGCCTGCACGACATCGGCAAGCTGCCGGCGCTGGGCGCGGTCGCGCCGGGCAAGGCGCTCATTTTCGAGCGGCCGACGCCGGCGGACCCCAAGACGGAGATCTCCTGCCTGGCGCTCAACATCTATCACGAGGCCCGGGGCGAGCCGGACGCCGGCAAGTTCGCGGTCAGCCACGTGGTCATGAACCGGGTCGCCAGCACGCGCTTCCCCGACACGGTCTGCGAGGTCATCCGCCAGGGCGGCGAGACCACCCTGCACCGCTGCCAGTTCAGCTGGTGGTGCGACGGGCAGAGCGACACGCCGCGCAGCAAGGCCGACTGGGAGCTGAGCAACGAGATCGCGCTCAATGTCTACTGGGGCCGCTCGGTCGACCAGACCGGCGGGGCGCTCTGGTACCACGCCGACTACGTGAGCCCCTATTGGCGCACCGCTTTCGAGACCGGCCCCAAGATCGGCCGCCACATCTTCTACCGCGCCCGCACCGCCGCCCAGAGGGGCGAGACGACGGACCTGCGCCTGGCCAGCCGCCAGCTCAGCAACTAAGCGGGCGCCGCCTCCGCGCAACGGACGCCCCGGCCGCCTTTGGGCCAGGGAAAACAATATCTGGCGGCCGTCGGCACACGGTTTTGTTTCAGGACCCGATGCACTGCCTGTTTCGCGCGCGGCGGTAAGCGACCTAAAACATAAATAGGTGCCATCTTACCGGTTGAACTGGGGATCAATTCCCCCAGCCATGTAGAGGCGGTGTTTCACTAACCTGGTCTTAGGGTCAAACTGCGTCACTGTTTGGCGCCAGATACCTTTTGAGAACACCCCCAGATATGTGCCTTTCAGTGACTCGATCAGGTCGTCAGAGACCGTGTTCAGCCCAAACTTGTCAGGA
>JANQGB010000067.1 GCA_028277545.1 Phycisphaerae bacterium
GCACCCCCGGCGGCGATCTGCTTGTGGCCAGCCGGGGGTGAACGCCAGTCCAGAAGCATAACTCAAACCGCCGGCACCCTCCGAAACGAAATCGCCTTCATAGACACCGCTCCGCCCGTCGTAGACGGCCACCAGGTCATCGGCGGCGCTGCTCACGTAGAGTCGGCCGTCAGGTCCCACCAAAGCGTCCAAGCCCTGGTGCACGGCACCTACCGAGCTGTTCAGCACGGCCGCCCCGGTCTGGGCATGGTACTGGCGGGCGCGGTTCTGACCTTGCCCCACTACCCAGATGTTGTGGGCGCTGTCCAGGGCCTCGCGGTCCGTCGTCAGGTCTGCGTCGCAGTCCTCGCAACTGTCCGGCACCGTGTTGCGGTTCACATCATCACCGGAAGCGCTGTACCAGATCTCCGAGTAGTCGGTGTAACCGTCGCCGTTGCAGTCGGGCTCGCAGTCATCCGGAATCCGGTCGCCCTGGAAGTCTTCGCTGGTGCCCAGCTCGATGTCCAGTTCATCGGGGATGCTGTTGGAATTGCAGTCCGGTTCGCACTCGTCCGGCAGGTCGTTCCCGTTCAGGTCAGCGCTGGTGCCGGCCGCAATGTCGTCGCCGTCCAGAACGCCATTGGTGTTACAGTCTTCGCATTCGTCGGGGATGCCGTTGGTGTTCAGGTCAGGACTGCCGCCCCCCAGAACGTCCTGATCGTCTGGTACACCATTTCCATTGCAGTCTGTCACTACACAATCCACGGCGTGCAGATAGGTCTGAATGACGTCCTGGACCCGGGCGTGGAAGCGAGGGTCCAGGTTGGCTTCGCTGCCGTTGCCACGGTGGCAGTAACTCATGATCGTGCCCCGCGTGAAAACGCGTTCATCGTCGTAGCAACCGCCTTCCGCGTTGTGACAGCGGTCGATAGGCGGGTTGTAGCAGTGCGTGTGGTGCGTGCCGCAGTTATGCCCCAGTTCGTGGGCTGTCACGAATAGGTCCCAGTTGCCGGGGTTGGGTCCAACCGGCGTGGGAAACGATCCGCGGATGCGCCCTGACACCGAATAACCACTGCACAACCCTATGAAAGCCACTCCGCCGTACGGCAGATTGCGCCGCCCGGTGAGCAGTTGGGCCACGTCGCGCTGGACGTCACTCATGTACCACTCCCAGTACGAGGCGAAAGACCACAGCGGATCGTACTCGTTGAACAGGTCGTCCTGGTCGTCCCACAGGCGGACGTAGGTCAGTTCTATTCGGGCGTTCAGGTCGCGCAGAAAGATGTCGGCCACGGCGCCATAGAGAGTCACTACGTAGGCGGCTGCCGCATCCAGATCGTTGAACAGCTCGTAATAGTCGTAGTCGGAGTCAACTGCCAGTTCGATGTGCTGCTGGCCAGGCGTGACTGTCCGGTCGGACCTTG
Organism: Phycisphaerae bacterium; assembly: GCA_028277545.1. Lineage (GTDB taxonomy): Bacteria > Planctomycetota > Phycisphaerae > UBA1845 > UBA1845 > JANQGB01. The sequence continues at coordinate 1,404 of JANQGB010000067.1, forward strand.
GCTCGGCCACCAGCCAGTCGCTGGATTCGTCAAAGGCGCAGAACGGTACCTCCGGGACATAACCGCCCGCCGGCTTGGCAAAGACCCCGAAGCGGCCAGGCTCCAACTCCAGTCCTCGCGTCGAGAGGCAGTAAGTTTGCGATCCGGCCGTGATCTGACCGCTGGTCATCGATTCGGAGATGGCCAGGAACACGTGGGACGCCGGATCGCCGCGCACCTGCCCGCGCAGGAGCACCACGCGCGAGCTGTCGAATGCCAGGGGCGCGTCCTCACCGTGTCGGCGGCCGATGACAAAACGCGTCTGCTCGCCGGTCACGAAGAAACGCTCCAGTACCAGATCAACCGTCAGGTCCCGGCGCAAGGGAAACCGCACCACTTGAATCGGCCCGGCCCGCTGCTCCGTTGCGGGCCAGAAGTCGGGCGTGGTTTCCACAACTACGGCGCCCGCCTT
>JANQGB010000170.1 GCA_028277545.1 Phycisphaerae bacterium
CCCCCACAGGAGGAACAAACATAGACTCGCCGGTCTAACATTCCTCCCTTCGGCAGGCGTTCCCGTTCGATGCCCCTAAACTCAAGCGCCTTGGGGCACCCGGCCTGTGCTGCCGGTTCGCGGTCTTGCCTGGCGAGTAGCATTCGGATGGCGTTGCTGCGGGGCGATCAGACCAGGAACATCAGGGCGAACATAACCAGCCAGACTACGTCCAGGAAGTGCCAGTACATGGCTGCGTATTTGACTCCCGGGTGGAAGTTGGCGTTGTAGCGCCCGGCGAAGGCCCTGGCGGTTATGGTGAACAGCAGGACCATTCCGCCGACCACGTGCAGGGCGTGCAGGCCGGTCAGCAGGTAGAAGGTGAACATGTACAGCCCGGTTTGGGCGGTGGCGTGCAGTGAGATGAGCCAGGCCCAGTTGGCCGCCTGGCTGACCAGGAAGACCAGGGCCAGCAGCACGGTAATGAGCAACAGGCCGATCAGGGCCCCGTAGCGGTTGCGCCGGATGCTGGCCAGAGCCCATTGGATGGTGACGCTGCTCAACAGGATCAGCCCGGTGCTGAGCCACAGGCCGCGAGGCAGGTTGGGCATATCCGGCGGCGGCCAGACGTCGGCCCGGGCGCGGACCACCAGGTATCCTGCCAGGCTGGCGGCGAAGAGAACGGCCAGCGACGCGAGGAACATCCACATTCCCATGGTGCCGGTGTTACGCCGGCTGGGATCGCGGGCTAGCGCTGCGGCGTGGTCATCTGACGAAGTCATTGTTCGATCATCGGTGCGTGGCCGGGGATCATCTCGGGTTGGTATTCCTTGGTGTCCACCAACGCGAGGCCTACAAACAGCATAACGAACGCCAGCGAGGCGACGAAGACGATGGAGTTGAACGGTTTATCCCAGCGCAGGTGCATGAAGTAGAGAGCCACCAGCGAAGCCTTGACCACGGCGATGAGCAGGGCCAGCCAGAGATTGAACCCTCCGAGATCCACCCGCGTGACGGCCACCGTGACTATGGTCAACACCAGCAGCGCCCCCCAGATGGCCAGCAGCAGCCTCACCGGGACCACGTGCACGAAGCCGGGAGCGTGTGAGCCGCCCCCCGAGGAGTGCGCTTGTTGCGGATCGTGTGTCATTGGGCCTCGCCTTGTCGTTGATCGCGATGCCTGGTATCCCAGACACGCGGGTAGCCTCTTAGTGTAGTGCCTCAGAGTGTCCGGCGCTCTTAATCGACGCCTATAGGCTGCGTCGCCGACGTTCGGGCGTCCGCGCGAACTGAAGTTCGCCGCTCGTTACGATCCAGTTGTTTTAGGCACTACATTAGCTTGTCGACCTCCCCGGCCACTATCGAAAGCCGCTGAGCCATCATCCCCCGGTTCTCCCGCCGTACTAGTGGATCAGGTACAGCAGTGGGAAGAGGAATATCCAGATCAAATCCACCAGGTGCCAGTACAGCCCGCCGAAGTCGACTGGCGTGAAGTAGTGGGCCCCGAAGTCTCCTCTGATCGAGCGCACCAGCAGCCAGGCTATCACCACCATGCCGGCGATGACGTGCAGGCCGTGCAGGCCGGTCATGGTGAAGTAGATACCGAAGAAGATGTGGACGTTGCTGGGGCGCTCCTTGATCTCGGCGTGCGGTTCGCGCTGGTTGACCCATGGAAACCAGGCCAGCCCCTCGGGGCCGGTGGCCGCTTCCGGAATGGTGGACCGTTCGGCCTCCTGGCCGGTCTCGCCACCGGAGGTGTCCGCCGCGCTGGCCGGCGGTTGGACCGATGGGACCGTTTCTGAGGCCGGTCCGTCAGTCACTTCGCCTCCGGCGTGAGTCGCGCCTGCCTGATAGGCTTCACTCGGCTCGGCGTGCTCGCCGGGGGCGTGTTGCGGGTCAAAGTGCGTGCCCGGCAGCAGGCCTTCGTGCCACTTATGCTTGTACTCGACGTACTTGATCCCCAGGAAGCCGAAGGCACACAGCAAGGTGAGCACCAGCAGGGCTATCAAGCCGCGTCGCTGACTGCACTGGGCACAGCGGACGGCCCAGGCCATGGTGAGACTGCTGCAGATCAGGACGATGGTGTTGATGCCGCCCAGCGTGGTGTCCAGGTACTTGTGAGCGTAAAGGAAGATTTCCGGATGGTTGGCCCGGTAGATCGCATAGGCACAGAAGAGGCCGCCAAAGAGCAGGACCTCGGTGGCCAAGAATAGCCACAGCCCCAGCTTGCCCGCCGCGAACTGCTGCTCGGGCGTGTCGAAGTGATGGGCCAGAATGCCTGGCTGCCCGTGCGGGTCGGCCATACTGGCTGTCGGTTGCTCTCCCATGCCGGCTTGGTCCCTTATATGCCCTCGGTCGTCACCATCCACACCGCCTGTCAGGTGCTGGGTGGTCAGGCGTTACGCTCCTGGGTGGTGATATAACCGCCGGTCTTGGCGTCGTACTCCAGATCGCTGTAATCGTAGCAGTCACCCACGGTGGGCGGCTCGGCGAAATTGTCGTGCCGTGGCGGCGAACTGCAACGCCACTCGAGTGAACCTCCGCCCCACGGATTGGCCGGCGCCCGCTTGCCACGAAAGAGCGAGTGGACCAGGTAGACCGCCACCATGACCAGCCCCACGGCCAGCAGGAACGAGCCGACCGTGGAGAACACGTGGTATCCGTGGTACTGCGACGCGTAGTTGTAGTACCGGCGGGGCATGCCCTGGCTGCCCATGACGAACTGGCTGAAGAAGGTGGCGTTGAAGCCCACGAAGACTATCAGGCAGGCGATGCGGCCCCACAGTTCGCTGTACATCCGACCGGTTATCTTGGGCCACCAGTAGTGCAGGCCGCCTATGAAGGCGATCAGCGTTCCGCCCATCATCACGTAATGGAAGTGAGCCACCACGAAGTAAGTGTCGTGCAGATGGATGTTGGTGGACAGTGCGCCCAGGAACAGGCCGGTAAGGCCGCCGATGCCGAACAGGAAGATGAAGGACAAGGCGTAGCACATCGGCGTCTGCAGGCTGATGGAGCCCTTGTACATGGTGGCCAGCCAGTTGAAGACCTTGATGGCCGAGGGAATCGAGACGGTGAAGGTCAGGGCGCTGAAGATGACATTGGCCAGCCCCGACTGGCCGCTGGTGAACATGTGGTGCCCCCAGACCAGGAAGCCCAGGATGGCGATGGCCACGCTGCTATAGGCGATGAACTTGTATCCGAAGATATGCTTGTGGCTGAAGACCGAGACCAGTTCGCTGATGATGCCCATGGCGGGCAGGATCATGATGTACACCGCCGGGTGCGAGTAGAACCAGAAGAAGTGCTGATACAGCACGGGGTCACCGCCCAGGGCCGGGTCGAAGATGCCCACGCCCAGGGCCCTCTCCACGATGAGCAGCAGCAGCGTGATGCCCAGCACGGGGGTGGCCAGCACCTGAATGATCGAGGTAGCGTAGAGGGCCCACAAGAACAGCGGCATGCGGAACCAGGTCATGCCCGGAGGGCGCAGCCGGTGGATCGAGACGATGAAGTTCAGGCCGGTGAAGATCGAGCTGAACCCCAGGATGAACGCTCCCAGGGTCATGGCGATGACGCTGGTGCCGGTCTCGGTGCTATAGGGGGTGTAGAAGGTCCAGCCGGTGTCCACCCCGCCGGTGGCTATGGAGACCAGGGCGAACACGGCACCGAAGACGTAAAGATAGTAGCTGCAGAGGTTGAGCTTGGGGAAGGCGACGTCCTTGGCCCCCAGCATGATCGGCAGGGCGAAGTTGCCAAAGGCGGCCGGGATCGAGGGAATGATGAACAGGAAGATCATCACCGCCCCATGCAGGGTGAACATCTGGTTGTAAGTGTCCGCCTCCATGATGGTCTTGTCGGGCGTCAGCAGCTCGGTGCGGATCAACATGGCGAAGATCCCGCCCAGCAGCAGTGAGGTCAGCACGGAGACCAGGTACATGACGCCGATGCGTTTGTGATCGAGGGTGAAGATCCAGGATCGGAGACCGTGGGCGCAACTGAGATAGTTTTCGCCGCTGGCGGGCTCCGGCTCGATCATTGCCCCGGCGGTTGTCGTATTCGATGCTGTCATCTGGGACTCAGTCTCCCGGCTCACTTGCCGTCGTCGGTCAGACTCTCGATGTAGGTTATGAGTGCGGTGATTTCGCGTTCCTTGAGTCTGCCCTGGTAAGTGGGCATCACCGCCTGGTAACCGGCCGCCACCTTGGTATAGGGATCGAGAATCGATTCGCGGATGTAGTTTTCGTCGACGGTCACGGTGCTGCCGTCGGTTAGCTGGCGTTGCTGGCCGAAGACGTCCTTGAAGGTCGGCCCGGTGGCCGCTGCTCCATCCACCGAGTGGCACTGGGCGCAGCCTTTCTTGGTGTAGAGCTTCCGCCCCATGTCAACTGGCGTGGCCAACCCCTGAATCTCGGGATTGGCCACGATGAAAGCCTCCGGGTCGGCCAGGTACTCGGCATACTGCTCGTCGGTGAGCTTCTTGAGCGGATCGGCGTTGGCCAGCCAGAGCTCGAACTCGCCCGGCGGATGAATGACGCATTGGGCGAGCATGTCCGAGTGCCCCGTGCCGCAGTACTCGGCGCAGAAGATGGTGTGCTCGCCGGCTTCTGTCGCCCGGAACCACATCTTGTTGTACCGGCCGGGAACCACGTCCTTCTTCAGGCGGAAGGCGGGGATGTAGAAGCTGTGAATCACGTCCAGCGAGGTCATGACCAGTTGCACGTCTGTATCGACCGGCACGTGCAGGTCCGAATCGACGTGGCCGTTGGGATAGGTGAACATCCAACTCCACTTCTGACCCTCTACGGCGATCTTGTAGGCGTCGTCGGGCGGCGTGGCCATGCTTACGAAACCGGTGACTCCGACATAGAAGATGACGATCACCAGGATGAGCGGGATGATGCTCCAGGTGAGTTCCAGGGCCGTGCTGTGCGAAGCGGTCTTCTGGGCCTTGTGGCCGGCGCGGCGGCGGTAGCGGATGACGAAGAGCATCATCACGCCCACAATCAGCCCAAAGAAGATCACCGAGATCCACAGGATGAGATTGAACAGGAGGTCCACCTCCCCGGCGGTAGTAGAGCCGGCGGGTGGCATCCAGAATGTTCCCTGTGTCTGTGCAAGCATCATCTAAGCAGTTACCCTCGCGGTCGCGGTCGTCAGGCCTCTGTCTGCGTCGCGGCGATCTTCCTGCGTTTTTTCTCGCGGGACCAGAAGGTCAGCAACGTGACGCCCAGGACCACGGCGGTCAAGGTGCCGCCGGCCCGCATCACGTTCATGGCCGCCAGGCCATACTTGCCCTCGGCGGCGTCGTAGTGATAGCAATACAGTATGAACCGATCGAGCGTCGAGCCCACCTTGCCTTCGGAGGCTTCGACCAGCGACAGCTTGATGGTGGTGGGGTCGAACATCACGCCGTAGAGATATCGCGAGACCCGGCCATCCGGCGTACAGACGAACAGGGCCGCCACGTGGGCCCACTCCTTGCGGGCCTCGTTCCATTTGAAGCCGAAGCCTACCGTGTCTGACAACAGGTTGAGGTTCTTCTTCTTGCCCGTGAGAAAGTGCCAGCCCTTGGCGGCCGAGGGGCGGGCGTATTCCTGCATGTAACTCTGCTTCTTGAGCTTGGCCAGTGACGGCGTCTCGGACGGGTCGATGCTGACGGTGACGATCTCAAACTGTTCGCCGGGCGTCCAGTTCAATCCCCGCAGGCCCTCGATCATACCGTTGAGCTGCAGTGTGCAGAGCATTGGGCAGCGGTAGTAGTTGAGAGTCAGGATCACCGGGCGATTACCATTGAAGTAGTCGTCGAGCTTGACCTTGTTACCGTTCTCGTCGACGAACTCCAGGTCCAGCGGTATCTGGGCGTCGAGGTGCTCGGTCACACCGACGCCCTCCAGCTCGGGCGGCAGCTCATGTGACGGCTGGGCGGCGCATAACCCGGCGCCGGCCACCAGAAGCACCCCGCAGAATACGCCCAGCACGGCGTGCGTATCTGGCGCTCGGTTCGACATCATGGCTGTTCTCCTGCCGGTCCGGACGGCGGGACTTCGCCGGCGGCCAGTTCCCGCACCACCAGCTCCATCGCCCGATCGATGGGGATGGTAACCAGCCCCTCCTGCTGGTCCTTCCAGCCGTAACTGTTGATGGTCTCCAGTTGTTCGGCACGCAACAGGCTCAACTGGCGGGGATCGCCCACGTTGATCCGTACAACCTGCTGGTCCTGCACGTCGTAGAACAGCACCTGCAGCCAGACGATCACGACAAAAACCAGAATGGCACCGACTATGCCGACCAGAACGGTGGCCTGCGTGTTGGGGTCACCGCCTCCGACCTCTGGCTGGACGGCGTCTTCTCTTGTCGGCTCGGTTTCGCTCATCAGGCGTTCTCGAAGCTCAGGGACTCGGGCAACCTGGGGTCACGCTCCGGTACGAGGGAGTGTTCCCGCAAACAGCGGAGCAGGCCGGCGACGAACAGCCCGCCCAGCCCGACGAAACAGGCCAGATCGATCAGACTCAGCGGAACGCGCCCGCCTTCGGCAAAACGCGTCTGCGGCATAACCAGCCAGTAGATGTCCACCCAGTGCATGAGCAACACCCACGCGGCCCCGAGCACCAGCACCAGCGGACGCCGCTTGGGGTACCTCGAGATCAGCGCCAGGAAGGGCACCAGGAAGTGGCCGAAGAGCAGCACCAGGCCTACCCCTGCCCAGCCGCCTTGCTGCCGGGCCAGGAACCAGGCGGTCTCCTCCGGGATGTTGGCGTACCAGATC
>JANQGB010000172.1 GCA_028277545.1 Phycisphaerae bacterium
CCACGCCCCAACCGTCCCCTCCATCGTAGGGCTCCCGAACGAAGTGCGGAGCACCGTCGATGTTGCCGATTCCGCCGGCGCCGGTCCAGCCTCCCTGTATACAGCTATGGTTAACGACGGGTTCGCTGGTGTAGACGGTGTGTTCGTCCCAGTTGGAGATCTGCGCGGCGGGCGTTATGCCGTAGGCGCCGCGATTCCCCCAGGCGATGCAGTTGGTCAGCAGGGGATCGCTGGATGTGTTGCATACCCCGCCGGCTTCCCTGCGTGTCGACGAGTTATTCACTAACACGCAGTTGGTGAAAGTCGGATCGCTGCTATAGCTGTACGACACCCCGCCGTAGCCGAATGTGTTATTCCCGACGAAAACGCAGTTGACGAACTTGGGATCATCGTAGGAGTTGTACGTGGCGCCGCCGCTGCCGCTGGAAGTGTTTCCGAAAAACCGGCAGTTAATGACCCACGAGTCGGCGTAGTTGTTGCGCATGGCGCCGCCGGAATACCCCGAATTCTCGATGAACGTGCAGTCGCTGATGGTCGGCGTGCCCCGGTAGCTGTGTATGCCGCCGCCACTCCTGGCCGAGTTGCCTGTGAAAGTGCAACGAGCGATCGTGGCATCGCTGTTGTCATTGTAAACGCCTCCGCCATCGCTGGACCAATAGATGGCTGCGTTGCCCGTGAAGGTGCAGTCGGTAACCGCGGGAGCGCCGCCGTCGTTGTGCATTCCAGCACCGTCTCCGGAATACGAGTCAGTGGCGTTGGCCAGGAACGTGCAGTGGGCCACGGTGCACGTGGCGTTGACGTTGTACATCCCGGCGCCGAATCGGTCGTTTCCCGGGCTGGCGCCGTCCGCGTATCCGGCCGTGATGGTGAAGCCGTCCAGAATGGCGGTGAAGTTGGTATTGCTGCCGGTGACCACGTGGTAGCTGTTCTCGTCGTAGTTGGCGAAGTCCGGCCCGTCGTTGGCCGCAAGGTCGCCGCTGAGGATGGTGACGTTGGCCGCCACGTCTCGCAGGTCCGGATCCGGCGCTCCCAGGCCGGCGTACCCACCATAGACGGCCACGCCGTTGAGCAGTCCAAACGTGGCCTGCCGGTCACCCGGAGTCTGCAGGCCGCTCTCGGCCTGATCCGGTCTGTACGTACCCTGGGCGACGTGGACCTCCACGGTGCCCGGGATGGACGCCGCCTCAGCGAGCGCGTCCTGCAGATAGGTGTAGGCCGTCGCCCAGGAGGTGCCGTCGCCGTTGGGTGCGGCGTCGTCGTCCACGTAAACAACCGTCTGTCCCGCCGCCGGCACGACCGCCAGCAGACCAGCCAACACCCCGAGCACTGTATTCGGGCGCATCATCCCCACTCCTCCGTTAGCGCGACTGCAATCTCCCAGAATCCCAAGACAGTATACCAGTGGCGGGCCACGAGTTTCAAGCAGCGGACTCGCCGGCTCTCACGCTTGAGAGCTGACTCAGGCACGTTCACGGGCGACATATGCGAACACCGGGCAAGGCCGTTCGATACCAAGGCTCTCAGCCTGCGGTTGCCGCGACAACGATTCAGGCAGAAGGCCGGCGTGCGAAGACGCGACGACTTTGCGCGGTACTGCAGACGCTCGTCGACCATGGCGAAAAGCGTGCGAAAGACGGGAAATTCTCCAGGGTCGGCTCGCTCGCTCCTCTCAACGTGAGTGGCGATTGGCTGCTACGCCGGCAACACGCCACGGTGCCAGAAGGAGGTCATCGAAGGGCGGCGAACAGGGTGGA
>JANQGB010000245.1 GCA_028277545.1 Phycisphaerae bacterium
AACCCGGCCTACGTTTACAGTCACATCGGGCGGTCGCCCGGCGCGTGGGGGGCTCCGGTTGAGTTGGATCACACCTACGCCATTGCGATCGCCGTCGAGATGGACCACGACATGGTCCGACACGGACCGGACGGGGCGGTCACAACGGAGACAACGCTGCAGTACTTTGAAGTCGGCAAGGTCGCCATGATCCTGGCCCGCTACATTAACCTGCTTGGCTACGAAGCCCGGGCCCACGTTGACGGAAACTATCGGGTGCTGTGCGGTCCGATCGCCGTCGATGCCGGACTCGGAGAACTCGGGCGGCTTGGCCTGCTGATGACTCCGGAGTTCGGTCCGCGGGTCCGGCTCAGCGTTGTCACCACCGACCTGCCGCTGCTGCAGGACGACCCCGTTTACTTCGGGGCTCAGCACTTCTGTACCATATGCAAAAAGTGCGCGACCTGCTGCCCGTCGGCGGCCATCGAGTCGGGCGACAAAAGCGTTCACAATGGGGTGGAGAAATGGCAGACCGACCAGGAAGCCTGCTATCGTTTCTGGCGGCAGAACGGATCCGACTGCGGGGTATGCCTGAAGGTGTGCCCGTACTCACACCCGGGGTCGCCGCTGCACAACCTGGTGCGCTGGGCGATCAGGCGCAATTCTTTGGCCCGCCACCTGGCGCTGCGGGCGGATGACTTCTTCTACGGTCGGCGCCCCATGACGCGATACGCGCTGCCGCGATGGCACGAGCGGCATCGGGCCGGCTGACGGTTACGTCGGGCCACGGTCAGACGGCCCGATCGAGATCGCTGGGGGAGGGCGGGGGCGATCGTGGACGCAGCAGGGTACTGCCCTGCGGATGGTCTCGGGGCATGCCCGGCGAACGCTCACACTGACCAGTCGGGAGTTGGCCATTACCTGCCGGCAATGAGGCATGCGCCCCCAACGTGGCAGGTTGTGGCTCGATGCGGCAGCGGGCAACTCGCGCGCAAAGACTCCGAGCTGCGGTCGGCCTGGGTTGGACCGATCGGTTCGCCCGCGGCTCTTGCGTACCTCCGGATATGGCCCTACGGTAATGGGCAATTCAGTGCTCTCCCGCCGGTGCCGGGTACGGGCATAGTCCAGGTCTAGTGGAGGTCTCGTACTGATGGCGATCGATACGCAACGTGTAGACGTCCTGGTCGTTGGTGACTGGGTCGTCAACGAGGCCTGGTCACTCATCTCGCACGAATCTCCGATCAGCTTCGTCACCGGCAGCTCGCATCTACGGCTGCCGCCGGGCCAACCGTCTACTGCCTGCCGCAGACAGCCAGGTGCCGCAGGACAGGTCCTGCGCACGCTGCTATCGCCACCAGTCGGTTTCCCACCGGTCCCGGGCGATAGAGTGCTCGGGCTGGGCTGTTGGGCGGAAGGCCATAATGAGCTGATAGCGCAGATGCTCTCCGGCGCGTGCCCGTGCGACTGTACCGGCGATCCACTTATGGTGACTCCCGGGACAGCGGAGCACACCACCGGCCGTGCGGTCAATCTCGCCGCCGGCTTCGTCACCGGCGGCCGGGATCCCGTTGGTACTACGCGCATTGTCCGCCTCTACCGCCGGAACAGAACATTAAAGCCGCCTATCGAACTCGACCGACGGGTGGATTTCGAAGGAGAGCGCCTGGGAATCGCGGACTCTGAACGATGTGCAGACCTGCTTCCGTCTGCACCACCAAAGCCGTGCAAATATGTTGCCGTCAAGGACCTGAACAAAGGGTTCATGTCGCCGGCGCTCCTGGACGTGCTCCAGGCTAAGGGCTGGATCGACGGCGATACGGAGTGGTACGTCTCCAGTTCAGCGATCAGCGTGGCGGACTGGGGAATCCACCCGGATTGGCTCGGTGAACTTTGCTCGCGAAGGGACAAGTTCGGCAAGATCGCGGTCCTGCTTCTGCCGACTCCCGCTCTTCGTAGGGCTGAGGTGCAACACCCAGTGGACGAGCATTGGGCCGCTAACGACCTCTTTGCTGATGACTGGTTCATAGAGGGGGGCCATCCGACCGACCAGGCGCTGGCCGCTCTGTCGTCTACTCGTCGATGCCTGCACCCCCAGGAAACTCTCATCGTCGCTCTGCCCCAGGGAGCGAGCATGCTGGCGCTCGACGCCTCAGACCACCTCTACGCCCAGCACGTCTCCGGCGTCAAACGAGGCGAGTCGGAGATTGTCGGTGGCCGGGGAAGCACTGTTCTCTCCTTCCTGGTGGCGGACGCGGTCGCGAGTGGCGCAACCGACAAACCAGCGGGGCCGCTGCTCCAGGAGGCGCTGAGAATCGCAGAAGAATGCGTCGCCGACCGAGTCCGCGACCTGACCGGGGATGGTGAGGCCAAGCCCACCAAGCTGGAGTTCGACGGATCTCGTGAGCTGACCAAAGAGTGGGGCTATTGGCAGACGACGCTTGGTGAGACGGGTGTTGGGGGTATCATCGATCCTGACAATCAACCTCGAATCGAGTTGTGGCGGGCCATGACGCCGCTGGATGGATACATCGAAACCGTCACGGAACGACGTGAAGAAGTACGCCGTCTGGTCCGCCTGTTGCGACAGTTTGCAGGGGAGCGCCCCGACCACCCGGTCAGCGTTCACATCCAAGCCCCTCCGGGATCCGGCAAGTCGTATCTGGTCGCGCGCCTCAGAAAGGACGTCGACCTGCCGCTCCTCCAATTCAATATCACGCAACTCATAAGGCGCGACAATCTCATCGCCTGTTTTGACGCAATAGCGAGCGCCCAGACCCAGGACCGCTCCCGCCCCTACCTGGTGTTCTTCGACGAGATCGATGCGAAGCTGGAGAACGCCGCAGTGTATGACCTGTTCCTGACCGTGTTGGAGGACGGCACGTACATCCGCGAAGGCCGGAAATTCCACCTCGAGCCGTGTGCGTGGATCTTCGCAGGCACCGAAACGCAGAGCCAGCCGACAGCAGGCCGATCTGAGCCGATGTCCGGTGCAGCGGGCCGTGTAGAGACACGCCCGCGCGCCACCAACGGACCCTCGGACCCCGCGGCCCTGGGGGCAACACCTGGTACCATCGCTGCGCACACCGAGACGGCTGAGACGCAGCCCGCTGTGCCTAAGTATTCCGACTTCTTGTCGCGACTAACACTAGCAGTACAGCGCAAAGTTACTCTCCAGGCACGTCCTGATTCGGTCGAGATCGATGTCTGAGTTTTGCAGTCTTTTTCGCATGGTTCTCGTGTG
>JANQGB010000253.1 GCA_028277545.1 Phycisphaerae bacterium
GAGCGCATGACGCACCGGGAACGATTCATCGCTGCCCTGGAGGGCGGGCCGGTTGGCGGCCGGGTGCCACATTTCGAACTCGTGTTCTATCTGACCATGGAGGCGTTCGGGCGGGTGCACCCGCTTCACCGGCGGTTCGAGCAGTGGGATCAGATGAGTCGTACGGAACAGGAGCTGCAACTGCGTGACATGGCGGAAGTGTACGTGGTCACCGCGCGCCATTACGAACACTCGGCCATCATGCTGCACGGCGCGCCGGGGGGCGAAGACGGCGAGTTGCGCCTGATCGACGAGGTGCGCCGGCAGTCTGGGGACGAGTTCTTCCTAATGCTGCACGGCGATGCCACCTATGCCATCCCGGCCGGCGGAGAGATGACCGAGTTCTGCGCCCGGCTGGCGGACGATCCGCAGGGCGGCAGGGATCAGGCCAGGCGGTGCGTGGACGACGCCCTGAAGAAGGCTGAACGCTTTGAGCGGCACGGCGGGCTGGACGGCTGGGCGCTGTGCTCGGATTACTGCTTCAACACCGGTCCGTTCTTCAGCCCGGCCTGGTTCGACGACTTTGTCACGCCCTACCTGGCGGACCTGATCCGCGGCTACCGGTCACTGGGCTTCTACGTGATCAAGCACACCGACGGGAACATAATGCCCATTCTGGACCGGCTGTTGCTGGGAGAGCCGCACGCGCTGCACTCGCTGGACCCCCAGGGCGGCGTGGACCTCGCCGAGGTCAAGCGGCTGGTGGGTGACCGGGTCTGCCTGATTGGCAACGTCAACTGCGGCCTGCTGGATACCGGCACCGATGCCGAGTGCGTCGAGTCCGCTCGATACGCGCTGCGCCACGGCATGCCCGGCGGGCGATACATCTTCTCGACCAGCAACTGCGTATACACGGGCATGCGCCTGGAGCGGTACGAACTGATCCTGGACGTGTGGCGCCGGGAGGGCAACTACGACGCGTGATTCAGACTGCTTCTGCGGGAGATCAGCAGGTGGCCTGATGCGGTGACAGCGCCACTACGCCCCGTCCACGTGCTCGCGATTGCGGTTCAACACCTTGCGAACATCCTGACCAGTTCTGTTCACACCGGCTTGCCCCGCCGTGGTGTATCGGTATGAGATGCTGCGCCGCCAAGTGCCGGTCGAGCGCGACGACGTCATGCCAAGCGCCGTCGTCATCCTACTCCGTGAGCCGCATCAACGGGCTGAAGCTCGTCGTGTCGACGGGGCGCTAATGCAACTGGTCCTCACAACGCCGACCTGGCCGCCACCGCCCGCGCATTTCCGCCGACTTGCCACTGTAAGTATCGCGACCCGGTGCAACGTTTCCGCAGCAACAGAGCACACAACCTCTGCGTCCATAAGACCTTAGAGAGTATTGCCGCAGCAAAGTCCGATAACCGCAGACAGAAATCTCCAAGGCGAGACAGGTTGCGGCGGGGCGCTGCTAACGTGGTGTAGGACACGAGTCACAGCAAGTGCCTGGCACTCTGTGACCAATTATCGAAGACCGGCGGATTGTGTTTTCTGGCGCGACACTAGCAGTACAGCGCAAAGTTACTCTCCAGGCACGTCCTGATTCGGTCGAGATCGATGTCTGAGTTTTGCAGTCTTTTTCGCATGGTTCTCGTGTG
>JANQGB010000830.1 GCA_028277545.1 Phycisphaerae bacterium
GACCCATGATTATCAAGGCGGGCTTGGAGGTCAGCGGATCGGTCAGCCAACTGATGGGCGTCTTGAGCTTGAGTCCCAGATGGGCGTGGGCCCAGTCGATGACGGCGGATATTCCGCTGATATCCAGCAGCCAGTTCATCAGGCCGTTCTGGGCGTTGAACACCCAGATCCACAGAATCGAGGCGGCCACCACCGGCATGATGGCCGGCAGGAAGAACATGGTGCGGTACCAGGCCATCCCGCGAACGTCCATGTTGAGCAGCATGGCCAGGGCCAGCCCGACTGCCATGCCGATCGGCAACCCAACGGCCATGAACAGCGTATTGCCCAGCACGTGGCCGGTGCCGCCGATGTCGGACCAGTCGTGGCCGAACATGTCCCGGTAGTGCTCGCCACCGACGAAGCGGGCCGGGTTGATCACGTCGTATTCCGTGGTGCTCATCACTGCGGAGAACAGCATGGGACCGCCGCTGAGCACCACGAATCCCACCAGCCACGGTGCCGCGAAAGTCAGGCCTGCCCACCACTCCCGGCGACCGATGCCCCGTGCGGGGTGCCTGGCCTGGTGACGCCAATAGACCACGGCAGCCAGGACGATGAGTCCACCCACATAAAGAGCCACCACGAGTGTCCAGTTGATCTCCTTGCCGGCCTGGGGGCTGTAGAACGCATCCAGCCGGCGTTGCACCCGGTCGTTAAAGAACTCCAGCGACGCGGCCGGAGTCTTGCCGTGGTTCCAGGCCAGGTCCTGGGCGTCGGCCTGCCCGTTCCACAACTCCTGCCCCTTCGGTGACACCGGGCGGTAGCGGCAATGCGGCAGGATGTCCAGGTGGGTCTGCTGTCCGCGTTTAACGCGCTGCGGCATCTCCGGGATGTTAACGTAGGTCGCCATCTGCCGGGCGGTGAGCTGTTTGGAAGCCATCATCCGCGGCATGTACAAGCGACCCTGCCCGCGCTCCCGCTGGGCGTCGTGCTCGTTCATGACCATGCCGCCTTCGACCGAAGAAAGGAACTTGACCAGCCACCAGGCGGCCTCGAGTTTCTCGGGCGGGCAGGTAGCGGGAATGCAGTAGGCAAAGCCCGCTACCCAACTGACCATCCGCCGGCCCTGGTCTATGCGGCGTTGCGGCACCGGCGGCGGATGGGTACCGAAGTCCATGTCGCGCTTGTATCTGGCCAGGTCACGCAGGAACCAGTCGCCGTGGATCAGCATGCCGATCTGGTTAAGAAAGAACGGGTCCTGGGCCGCCGTTTGGAATGATTTCCGGAAGGCCACCACGTCGTAGGCTCCACCGTAGGCGTCGAAGACGTCGGTGGTCCACTGCAGTGCCTCGACTATGCGCGGGTCGTGCAGCGTGCAGGTCCGCCCGTCGGCGCTCAGGAATTCGCCGCCGTTGGCCCAGCCGTACAGATAGAGCCAGGCGTTGCCGTGCTGGGGTTCGAAGCCCACGCGCCGTATGCGCCCGTCCTCGTCCCAGAGGGACAGCTTGAGAGCATAGCCGTCCTGGTCGAAGACCTTGATGTGCTGGCTCGACCCGTCGGGCAGGGCGAGTTTCTTGCGACGGTAAGCGCTCCTGGCCGTCAGGTCGTGAGGACCGTCTACGGAGGCCACCAGGCAGCGCGATACCTGGCCTCGGTCATCGATGTGGGACAGCGTGTCACCGGGCCGCACGCCGGCAGCTTCAAAGTCGACCTGCTCGCTATGGATGCGGCCATCAGAGATGCGGGCATCCTCGACGTCAACCAGCTTGGTGAGGATCTGTTCCCAACTGTCGGGCGGTTGGGGTATGCCGTGCTCATCGACCAGGCCGGCCTGCCGGAGAATGTCGGCGTTGTAGTACAGCACCCGATTGTCCATGTAGTTCGGGATACCGAACTGCCCGCCTGCGTACATGCATTCATCCCAGGTGGAGGGATAGAAATCGTCCGCTTGAATCAGGAAACGCTTCAGGAAGTCGACCCGTTCGCGCTGTCTGTTGACTTCATCATCGGGCGCACCGGCACTTTGTAGCTGCGCCAGCCGGGCCTCGGCCGACTCTAGCTCGGCCAGATCCTTCTCGATCAGCGTGTTTAGATCGAGGAAAGCCCCCCGGGCGGCCCACTGGCAGATGGCGAAGCGGTCGTACTCCACGACCTCCGGCGGCACACCGCCGGCAATGCCGCACATCAACCGCTGCGGATTGCCCTCCCCCTCCAGGCCCGTACGAACAGCGCTGGACCCCAGAATCCCCCGGTACTGCGGAAAGCGACGCTCGAAGGCATCGATAACGTCAAGGTGGCGACCCTCGACGATCCCGTTGAACCAGATGGTGACCTCGGTGACGTCGTCGGAATACTCCGCTCCTGGTTTGGGGTGCAGCCACCAGAGCAGCGCGCCAACGACCAGCAGCGTAGCAAGAAAACGCCAGCGACTCACCGGGCACGCCCTCTCGACGCGGAGTAATCCGACTTATCAGCCGGATGCACTCGTTTATCCTCGTAGCGTGTCTGGCCCAGGTTGAACGTGCTCACAGCCGTCAACCTTACCTGGCCAGCACCATACCCGAATGGGCCTTGACTGGCACGCTCCCCTCGACTTCGGCGAGCGTGTCCGTGCCGGCCCGGTCGGCATCGACCAGCAGGTGCCAATTACCCGGCGGCAGAGCGAAGGTCTGCTCTGTAGACTCGCCGTTGAGCAACACCAGCGTGGCGGCATGGGACTCGCCAGTCAAGCCCGTACCGTCAATGGTGTAGGCCACGCAGTGCTCGGCGGGCACATCCTGGCGAAACTCTATGCGGCGACGAACTTCGGCCCCGGTCCTCAAACGGAAGCAAGGGTGCGCTTTGCGAAGGGCGATCAGGCCCTGGTAATAGGCGAAGACGTCGCGGTTTCGTTTCTTGAGCGACCAGTCGATCTGGTTGACCGAGTCGGGGAGGTTGTAGCTGTTGTGACTGCCACCCTTGGAGCGGCACATTTCCTGACCACCATGGATGAATGAAATCCCTTGAGAGGTCAGCACCAGCAGCCCGGCAAAGCGCTGCATTCTCCGCTTGAGCTCCCGGGGCGCTTCGTGAGCCGACTGAAGAAGTTTGTCCCAGGTAGTCAGGTTGTCGTGGCAGGCACAGTAGGTCAGGCAGTCTGTAGGCTGCGTCGCCCAGTGCCCCACCGCCCCCATGATTCCCTGCCGGATGCGCACGATGCGGGTCCCCTTCTGGATGAAGCCCGGCGCACCGCCGTCGCGCTCGCCCTTGATCGCGTCGCGGAAGTGATCGTTAAAGGCAGCCACGCCCGTGCCGGCCACCCGTTTCTGGTTAGTGATCTTTCTCAGCCCCGACGCTCCACCGGTCCACGGCTCGCCGTACACCAGGACTGAAGGATTGATCTTGCGCAGCTCTTCCCGAATCTCGATCATGGTCTCCAGATCGTGCAGCCCCATCAGATCGAACCGGAACCCATCGATGCCATACTCGCGTACCCAGTACTTAACCGAGTCGAGCATGTACTTCCGGGCCATGGGGTGTTCGCTGGCAAATTCGTTCCCACACCCGGACCCGTTCCAGTAAGAGCCGTCCGGCTTGAGGCGGAAGTAGTACCCCGGTGCCAGCCGGTCGAAACTCGCGTGGAGGGCCGTGTGGTTGTAGACCACGTCCATGATCACGCCGATGCCCAGGTCGTGCAGCGACTGGACCAGTCGCTTGAACTCCCGAATCCGCTCGGGGCCCACCGGCACGGTGGCGTACCAGCCGTCCGGCGAGTTGAAGAAGAGCGGCATGTAGCCCCAGTTGTAGGAATCCTCCGGCGTCTCCTGGTTGTCAAAGTCCTGTATGGGCATGATCTGCACGTGGGTCACGCCCAGTTCAACCAGATGATCCAGGCCTGTCTTGACCGACGCATCGGATGGCAGATGCGTGCCGCGCTCGGTAAAGCCCAGGTACTTCCCCTTATGCTGGACGCCGGAGTTCGGAGCGATAGTCAAGTCCCGCACGTGCATCTCGTAGATGACCGCATCCACCGGCGAATCCAGTCGCACGTAGCCCTCCGGGTCGAAGCCCGGCGGGTCGGTATCGGCCAGATCCAGGATCAACCCACGCCCTCCGGGGCCGGTAGTGCAGGTCGCGTAGATGTCGGTTACCTCGCGCCCGGCGTCCAGGTCCGGACCTCGCAGACGGTAGGCATAGAACTTGCCCTTCAAATCGCCCGGGATGGTCGCCGACCAGATACCGTGATTGTTGACCGCCATCGGTCGGGCCTCGACTTCGCCGCCGGTGTGCGTGTCGGCCACGACCACCTCCACGGCGTCCGCCACCGGAGAGAAGACGCGGAAGGTCGTCGCTTCCGGTGTATAGGTGGCGCCGAGCACCGCATCGGCATCGTAGAAACGCGACACGTCCACCAGCACGCCACCCAAAGCTATTCTCCGGGGCGAGAAGCCCAAGACCGCCAGTTCATAAGTGTGTGTTGTCATGTTCAACGGACGTGCCAAAGTCAGACGAAAGCTGGTGGCGCTGTCCGGGGCCGCGCCTTTGCCGTCGGGTTTCACCATGCAAGTCCCGCCGTTTGTCTCTGACCCATTTGGCGACC